>NZ_JBEZUP010000011.1:0-261601 GCF_040636485.1 Streptomyces sp. NPDC038707 | reverse complement strand
GGCGGTGTTCCCCGGCCGGGGAACACCGCCACGCGGCGTCCTGCCCGGGCTCCGTACAAAGTGGAGCCTCTCATCCGGGTGATCCTTCCGCGGAGGCGTAATACGGAGCGCGCCGCGCCACTACACTTCTGCACAACACGCGTCAGGCCCACAGCGTCGTGCGTCTTCCGCGGCTAGCCCCCTCCACCGCCTGCGGCCGTCGGGACGGCCGTCCGCATCGCACATGTGAGGACTCACGTGAGCTCGAAACCCGTCGTACTCATCGCTGAAGAGCTGTCGCCCGCCACCGTCGACGCACTCGGTCCGGACTTCGAGATCCGGCACTGCAACGGAGCGGACCGCTCCGAGCTGCTGCCGGCCATCGCCGAGGTGGACGCGATCCTGATCCGTTCGGCCACCAAGGTCGACGCCGAGGCCATCGCCGCGGCGAAGAAGCTCAAGGTCGTCGCGCGAGCCGGCGTCGGCCTGGACAACGTCGACGTCTCCGCCGCCACCAAGGCCGGCGTGATGGTCGTCAACGCCCCCACCTCCAACATCGTGACCGCCGCCGAGCTGGCCTGCGGTCTCCTCCTCTCCACCGCCCGGAACATCCCGCAGGCCAACGCCGCGCTCAAGAACGGCGAGTGGAAGCGCAGCAAGTACACGGGCGTGGAGCTGGCCGAGAAGACGCTGGGCGTCGTCGGCCTGGGCCGCATCGGTGCCCTCGTCGCGCAGCGGATGTCCGCGTTCGGCATGAAGGTCGTCGCCTATGACCCCTATGTGCAGCCCGCGCGGGCCGCGCAGATGGGCGTCAAGGTGCTGTCGCTGGACGAGCTGCTGGAGGTCTCCGACTTCATCACCGTCCACCTGCCCAAGACCCCCGAGACCCTCGGCCTGATCGGTGACGAGGCGCTGCGCAAGGTCAAGCCGAGCGTCCGCATCGTCAACGCCGCGCGCGGCGGCATCGTGGACGAGGCGGCGCTGTACGCGGCCCTGAAGGAGGGCCGGGTCGCCGGCGCCGGCCTGGACGTGTACGCGAAGGAGCCGTGCACCGACTCCCCGCTGTTCGAGCTGGACCAGGTCGTCTGCACCCCGCACCTGGGCGCGTCGACCGACGAGGCGCAGGAGAAGGCCGGCATCGCCGTCGCCAAGTCCGTCCGGCTCGCCCTGGCCGGCGAGCTGGTGCCGGACGCGGTCAACGTCCAGGGCGGGGTCATCGCCGAGGACGTCAAGCCGGGCCTGCCGCTGGCCGAGCGCCTCGGCCGGATCTTCACCGCGCTGGCCGGCGAGGTCGCGGTCCGCCTCGACGTCGAGGTCTACGGCGAGATCACCCAGCACGACGTGAAGGTGCTGGAGCTGTCGGCGCTCAAGGGTGTCTTCGAGGACGTCGTCGACGAGACCGTGTCCTACGTCAACGCGCCGCTGTTCGCCCAGGAGCGCGGGGTCGAGGTGCGCCTGACCACCAGCTCGGAGTCGGCCGAACACCGCAACGTGGTGACCGTGCGCGGCACGCTGGGCACCGGCGAGGAGGTGTCGGTCTCCGGCACTCTGGCCGGCCCGAAGCACGTGCAGAAGATCGTCGCCGTCGGCGAGTACGACGTCGACCTCGCGCTCGCCGACCACATGGTGGTGCTGCGCTACGAGGACCGCCCGGGTGTCGTCGGCACCGTCGGCCGCATCCTCGGCGAGGCGGGCATCAATATCGGCGGCATGCAGGTCGCCCGCGCGGCGGTGGGCGGCGAGGCGCTGGCCGTGCTGACCGTCGACGACACGGTGGGCGCCGGCGTACTGGCCGAGGTCTCCGCGGAGATCGGGGCCACGTCGGCCCGCTCGGTCAACCTGGTCTGAGCGACGCGCACCACGCCGGTCGGGCTGACTTCCGTCAGCCCGACCGGCGTTTTTCTGCTTCCGCGCGCCTCGGTCCGGTCCGCTGCTTCCGCGCGCCGTCGGTCCGGCGCAGCGTCACCGCCGCCCCGACCGCCGCCAGCGCCAGCAGCACCGCCCCCGCGAGGGCCGCTCCCCGCATCCCGCCGGTGAACGCCTCCCGTGCCGTCGCCAGCAGGGCTTCCCCCGCCCCGCCCGGCAGCCGCGAGGCGTCGGCCAGCGCCCCGCCCAGGGTCTCGCGGGCCTGGGCCGAGGCGCCGGCCGGCATCGCGTGGCGGTAGAGGGCCGTGCCGACGGAGCCGAGGACCGCCATGCCGAGCGCGCCGCCGAACTCCGTGCCGGTCTCCAGCAGCGCGGAGGCGGTGCCCGCCCGCTCCACCGGCGCGCCGCTCATCGCGAGGTCGGCCAGCTGGGACATCACCATCACCACCCCGGAGGCCAGGACACCGGCCGCGGCCAGCACCAGCCACAGGGAGTCGGTGCCGGCGAGGGCGAGCAGGGCGTACCCGGCCGCGCCGATCGCGAAGCCGGCGGTGACGACGTACCCGCGGCGGACGCCCCGCTGGACGAGCCCGGCGGCGACCGGTCCGGCGATCCCGATGAGCACCGACGGCAGCAGGCTCCACAGGGCCGCCGCCAGCGGACTCTTGCCGAGGACCGACTGGAGGTACTGGGTGGTGAAGATCGCCGAGCCCATCATCCCGAACGCGCAGACCAGGGTCAGCAGCAGCGCCGGGGTGAAGCCGGGGCCGCGGAACAGGACCGGCGGGATCAGCGGGGCGGCGCCGGTGCGCTGTCGCCGGGCGAACAGGGCCGCGAAGAGCAGGCCGACGGCGAGCGCGGCGACGTACCGGGGGTGCCAGCCCTCGGAGGGGATCTCCTTCAGGCCGTAGACGAGGGGCAGCACGGCGGCCATCGACAGCGGGACACTCGGCCAGTCGAAGCGGCCGGGCGCCGGGTTCCTGGACTCGGGCAGCAGCACCGGGCCGAGGACGAGCAGCAGCGCCATCGCGGGCAGGTTGACCAGGAACACCGAGCCCCACCAGAAGTGCTCGACCAGGATGCCGCTCAGCACCGAGCCGAGGGCGATGCCGCCCGTCATCACGCCGGACCACAGCCCGATCGCCTTGGCGCGCTGGGCCGGGTCGGTGAACATCGTGCGTACCAGGGCCATCGTGGACGGCATCAGGGTCGCGCCGCCGAGGCCGAGTACCGCGCGGGCCGCGATCAGGGTTTCGGCGCTGTCGGCGTAGGCCGCGAGCAGCGAGGCGGCACCGAAGGCGGCGGCACCGCAGAGCAACAGCCGGCGGCTGCCGAGGCGGTCGCCGAGCGAGCCCATCGTCATCAGCAGTCCGGCCAGGACGAAGCCGTAGATGTCGAAGATCCACAGCTGCTGGGTGCCGGTCGGCCGCAGGTCGGCGCTGATCGCGGGGGTCGCGAAGTACAGCACCGAGACGTCCATCGAGACCAGCAGCAGCGGCAGCATCAGCACACCGAGCGCGGTCCACTCGCGGCGCCCGGCGCGGACGGGGGCGCCCGGGGCGCCGAGGGGGAGGGTGCTCGTCGGGTTCATGGCGAGGACTGTACGAGCGTCTTAAACATCTGTCTAGAACGCTTGTGTAAGTCGTTTGTCTGGGACGGTTGTATGAAAACGGCGTAGGGTGTCGGCATGGGACACCGTGAGGACCTGCTCAAAGGCGCCCAGCGCTGCCTGCTGCAGAAGGGCTTCCTGCGCACGACCGCGCGGGACATCGTCAAGGAGTCGGGCACCAACCTGGCGTCGATCGGCTACCACTACGGCTCGAAGGACGAGCTGCTGGTCCAGGCGTACATCACGCTGATCGAGGGCCTGGGCGAGCGCTTCGCCCCGCCGCCGGCCGGGGAGATGACCCAGCCCCCGGACTCCCTGGAACGCTTCCAGGAGGTGTGGGCCGCCGTCATTCGCACGGTTCCCGAGGCCCGGCCGATCTGGCTGCTCAGCTTCGAGCTGATGTTCCAGGACGAGCGGCTGGCCGAGGTGCGCAAGCTGCTGGCCGAGGCCCAGGAGGAGGGCCGGAGCGGGCTCGTCGCCCTGGTCGGCGGAATCCCGGAGGCCGACGTGGATCCGGAGCGCGCCGAGACCGAGGGCCGCCTCTACCAGACCCTGCTCAACGGCCTCATGGTCCAGTGGCTCTTCGACCCCGACACCGCGACCACCGCCGATCAGCTCACGGAGGGCCTGCGGCGGGTGATGGACGCGGCCCAAGGGCGCTGATCCGCCGGTTTGCGGGCGGCTGGCGGGCGCGTCAGGGTGAACCCATGGGGCGGACCCGCCGCGCGGAACGGCGTCCGGGATGCCCGTAGCGGACGCGGAGACGGCGGTGCTGATCGTGGGCGGCGGGCCGGTCGGGCTCACCGCGCGGGCCCTGCTGGCCCGATGGGGCGTTCCCGCCCTGCTGGTCGAAAGGCGCCGGGAGCTGTCGCCGTTTCCCCGCTCCCGGCTGGTCAACGTCCGCTCGATGGAGATCTTCCGCGGGCTGGGACTGGCCGGCCGGGTCGCCGCCCGCGCCTTCCCGCCGGAGTACGGCCGGGTCCGCTTCCGCGACACCCTGAGCGGCCCCGACTTCGCCACCGCCGCCATGGCCGGGGTCCGCGCGCCGGTGCCGGAGAGCCCCGTGACCGGTGTCGTCACCTCGCAGGACCGGCTGGAGCCCGTCCTGCTCGGCGCGGCGGACACCCCCGTGCGCTTCGGCACCGAGCTCGTCGGGCTCACCGAGGAACCGGATGGTGTCGTGGCGCTGCTCGACGGGCCCGGCCCCGGCGCCAGGTCCCGGATCCGGGCCCGTCACCTCCTCGCCGCCGACGGCGCGCACTCCACCGTCCGCCGGCTGCTGGGCATCGGCACGGAGGGGCCGGGGGAGCTGGGCGCCTTCACCACCGTCGTCTTCGACGCCGACCTCGGCCGCTGGTGCGCCCGGCAGCCCGCCGGGGTCTACTTCACCGCGCACGGATCGTTCCTGCCGCTGTACCCCGAGGGCGGCTGGGCCTGGTTCGGACCGACGCCGAAGGACGCGGACACCGCCGACTGGCCGGCCGTCGTCGCGCGCGCCCTCGGCCCCGGCGCCGGTGTCCGGCCCGACGTGCTGCGCGTCCAGCACTGGGTGATGACCGCGTTCGTCGCCGACCGCTTCCGCCGCGGCCGCGTCCTGCTGGCCGGCGACGCCGCCCACACGGTGCCGATCACCGGCGGACTCGGCATGAACGCGGGCCTCGCCGACGCGCACAACCTCTGCTGGAAACTGGCGGGAGTGCTCCAGGGGTGGGCCTCCCCGGCCCTGCTGGACAGCTACGAGGCGGAACGCCGGCCCGTCGCCCGTACGACCCTGAGTCAGGCGGTGTCCCACACGAGGCTGGCGGCCCGGGTGCTGGACCGGCGCCGGGAACGGCTCCGCACCGGCACGGCGACCCCGGCACCGGCCGAAGCCCCCTGGTCGGAGCGGTACTTCGCACAACTGGGCCTCGTACTCGGCGTCACCTACCGCTCGGGCGCCGTCCTCTCCGTGGGAGGTCGCGCCGACGACACCGGCCCGGACTACGTCCCCACCGCCGACCCCGGTCGTCGCATGCCCCACCTCTGGCTCGGTCCCGGCCGCTCCACGCTCGACGTCTGCGGCGAGTGGTTCACCCTGTTCACCGCGGACCCCGCCCACTGGCCACCGCCTCCCGGCCCCTGGCCCCTGCGCGTCGCGCCCCTGCCCGCCGGGCCCGCCGACGCCCTCGGCCTCGGCCCGCACGGAGCGCTGCTCGTCCGCCCCGACGGCCACATCGCCGCCCGCCCCGCCGGCGCGGACACCCTCCACCGCGCCCTCGCCGCGCTCACCGGCACGGCACCCACCGCGTGAGCCGGGCCAGGCTCACAGCCGCGCCCGTTTCAGCGCCATGTGCAGCAGCAGCCGGTCCTCGCCGTCGTCCAGGTCCAGGCCGGTGAGCTGCTCGACCCGGGACAGCCGGTAGTACAGGGTCTGGCGGTGGATGCCCAGCCCGGACGCCGTGCGCCCGGCCTGCCCCGCGCAGTCGAGGTACATCTCCGCCGTGCGGGCCAGTTCCGCGTGGGCGGGGGAGAGCAGCGCGCCGACCACCCGGTCCCGCGCGGTCTCCGGGGGCAGCGCGGTCAGCAGCCGGTACGCCCCGATCCGCGCCCACTCGGCGACCGGCCCGAGCCGCGGCTCGGCCAGCGCGGCGCGCGCCGCGTCGAAGGCCTGCTGCCACCCGGTGGCCAGCTCGGCGAGGCCCGCGCCGGGCTCCCCGATGCCGGCGGCGGGTCCGGCGGCCCGGGCGGCGAGCCCGGCCGGCCCGCCGGGCCGGGCCGCCACGGCCGCCGCCGTCCGCGCCCCGGCGCCGCGCGCCCGCGCCCCCCGGGACTCCTCGGCCTCCTTCAGCAGCCGGGTGGCCGCGGCCACCGCGGGGGCCGTCGTGTCCGCGGCGCGCAGCCGCACCAGGACCGCGAGGCTCAGCCCGGACGCGCCCCACGGCAGGGTGCACAGGGCCGTGGCGTGCGGGACCGTGCGCGGGGCGGGGACGTCGTCCGGGTCGGCCGACGGCCAGGGCGCGACGCACACCAGGGTGTGCGGGCCGTCGGCACGGGGACCGAGCGCGGTGCGCAGCTCGGCCACCGCCATGTCCCGCTGCCAGCCCCGGTCCGCGGTGAGCACCGCCCGCAGCTCCCGGCTCAGCCCCGCCCGGGCCTCCGCCTCGTCGGCGAGCAGCGCGCCGATCCGGTCCGCCACCCGCAGGGCGGCGGCCAGCTGGGCGTCGGTCGGCCCCGGGTCGCCGTCCAGCAGCCAGACGTAGCCGAGGACGACGCCCCGGTGACGGACGGGCAGACAGATCCGGCCGCGGTAGACACCGGCCTGAGGGCTGGGCGGGATGCGCACCGGCGCGCTCGCCCGGGTGATGCCGAACCCCTCGAACCAGGCCCGCACCGTCGCCGTGGAGCGCCGGGTCAGGATCGAGCGGGTGCGCACCGGGTCCAGCGCGGACGGGTCCAGCTCGTCCTCGCTGTCGTAGGCCCCGAAGGCGATCAGCTCGAAGTCACGGTTCTCCAGGGTCGCGGGCACGCCCAGCAACTCGGAGATCTCGTCCACCAGCTCCTGGTAGTCCGCCTTGAACGCCTTGAAATCCGCCGCCACCCGGGCATTCTCCCCCATTCCCCGGCCGTCTTCATACATCTGTCTGAGATCTCGGGCACGGATGCGTGACAGCTGTCGATGGCCCAGGATCGGAGAGATCCTTAGGTTTCACGGTGGTTCTCCGTGCCGTACCCGAATGGTCGGGTGCCGGCCCCTTTGATGCTTGTCTGTGGAGGTGCCCCGTGCTGGGTCCCGTGATTCTCGCCGCGTCGCGCAGCGACCGGATGCGACGCCTGATCTCGGCGGCCCCGGTGACCAAGCAGGTCGTCGACCGCTTCATACCCGGCGAGACCGTGGCCGACATCGTCCCGATCATCGAGGACCTGACGGCCAAGGGCCTGGAGCTGACGATGGACGTCGTCGGCGAGGACATCACCACCCCCGAGCAGGCCACCGCCGCCCGGGACGCCTACCTGGCGCTGATCGACCACCTCAAGGGCCTGGAGCTGGGCGAGAAGGTCGAGATGTCGGTCAAGCTCTCCATGTTCGGCCAGGCGCTGGAGGGCGGCCACGAGCTGGCCCTCGCCAACGTCCGCCCGGTCGTCGAGGCCGCCGCCGCCATCGGCACCACGGTCACCCTGGACGCCGAGGACCACACCACCCTCGACTCGATGTTCGCCATCCACGAGGAGCTGCGGAAGGACTTCCCGGGGACCGGCTGCGTCATCCAGGCCTACCTCTTCCGCACCGAGACCGACGCCCGCCGCCTGGCCGCCGCCGGCAGCCGGGTCCGCCTGGTCAAGGGCGCCTACAAGGAGCCCGCCGAGGTCGCCTACCAGCAGAAGCACGAGATCGACAAGGCCTACGTGCGCATCCTGCGGATCCTGATGGAGGGCGAGGGCTACCCGATGATCGGGTCCCACGACCCCCGCCTGATCGCCATCGCCCAGGAACTGGCCCACCAGGCCGGCCGTAAGCTCGACGAGTACGAGTTCCAGATGCTGTACGGCATCCGGGGCGACGAGCACCTGCGGCTGGCCGCCGAGGGCCACCGCATGCGCGTCTACACGGCCTACGGCACCGACTGGTACGGCTACTTCATGCGCCGTCTCGCGGAGAAGCCCGCCAACCTCCGGTTCTTCCTCCGCTCGATGGTCAGCAAGGGCTGAGCCCACCACCCGCTCACGTACAAGGAGTTACGGATCTCATGGACGCTGTGACCCAGGTCCCCACCCCCGTCAACGAGCCGGTGCACGGCTACGCCCCCGGCTCGCCCGAGCGCCTCCGGCTGGAGGCCAAGCTCAAGGAGCTGGCCGAGAACCCGATCGAGCTGCCGATGACCATCGGCGGCGAGAAGCGGCTCGGCGGCGGCGAGCCGTTCCAGGTGGTCCAGCCGCACAACCACAAGGCCGTCATCGGCACCGGCCGGCACGCCACGCAGCAGGACGCCAAGGACGCCATCGACGCGGCCCTGGCCGCCGCCCCGGCCTGGCGCGCGATGTCCTTCGACGACCGCGCCGCGATCATCCTGCGCGCCGCCGAGCTGCTGGCCGGCCCGTGGCGCGAGACCATCGCCGCGTCCACCATGCTGGGCCAGTCCAAGACCGCCCAGCAGGCCGAGATCGACAGCCCCTGTGAGCTGGTCGACTTCTGGCGCTTCAACGTCCACTACGCCCGGCAGATCCTCGCCGAGCAGCCCCCGGCGAACTCGCCGGGCGTGTGGAACCGCCTTGACCACCGCCCGCTGGAGGGCTTCGTCTACGCGATCACGCCGTTCAACTTCAGCGCCATCGCGGCCAACCTGCCCACCGCCCCCGCGCTGATGGGCAACGTGGTGGTCTGGAAGCCGTCCCCGACCCAGACCCACGCCGCCGTGCTGCTCATGCAGCTGCTGGAGGAGGCGGGCCTGCCCAAGGGCGTCATCAACCTCGTCACCGGCGACGGCATCGCGGTCTCCGAGGTCGCCCTGGAGCACCGGGACCTCGCGGGCATCCACTTCACCGGCTCGACCAAGACCTTCCAGTACCTGTGGAAGACGGTCGGCAACAACATCGAGAAGTACCGCTCCTACCCGCGGCTGGTCGGCGAGACCGGCGGCAAGGACTTCCTGGTCGCCCACCCGTCGGCCGACCGCGCGGTGCTGAAGACCGCCCTGACCCGCGGTGCCTTCGAGTACCAGGGCCAGAAGTGCAGCGCCACCTCCCGCGCCTACATCCCGGCCTCCATCTGGAACTCGGGCTTCAAGGAGGAGTTCGCGGCCGAGGTCGACTACCTGACCATGGGCGACGTCACCGACCTGTCGAACTTCATGGGCGCCGTCATCGACGACCGCTCGTTCGCCAAGAACAAGGCCGCCATCGACCGCGCCAAGGCCGACCCCGCCTGCACGATCGTCGCGGGCGGCTCCTACGACGACTCGGTGGGCTACTTCGTCCGCCCGACCGTCATCGAGTGCACCGACCCGGAGAACGAGGTCTTCACCACCGAGTACTTCGGCCCGATCCTCGCGGTGTACGTCTACGAGGACGACAAGTACGACGAGATGCTGACCCAGATGGAGTCGGTGTCGGACTACGCCCTCACCGGCTCGGTCATCGCGAACGACCGCGCGGCGGCGGCGTACACGATGGAGAAGCTCCGCTTCGCCGCGGGCAACTTCTACATCAACGACAAGTCGACCGGCGCCGTCGTCGGCCAGCAGCCCTTCGGCGGCGGCCGCGCCTCCGGCACCAACGACAAGGCCGGCGCCCCCCAGAACCTCCTGCGCTGGACCCTGACCCGCGCCATCAAGGAGACCCTGGTCCCGCCGACCGACTACGGCTACCCGCACATGGGCTGACCGCGCCCGCGATCCCGGCCCGGGAGACCCGCTCACCGCAGCGGGCCTTCCGGGCCGTCGCCGTGTCCGGGGGCGATACTGCCGTCATGACCCTGCTGCGGACCGCCCACACCGCCGACCTCGATCCCGCCGAACTCCGGGAAGCGCGTGAGCTGTTGGTGCATGCCTTCGACGGGGACTTCTCCGAGGAGGACTGGGAGCACGGACTCGGCGGGCTGCACGTGCTGATCCGGGACGACCGCGGTCTCGCCGCGTGCGCGGCCCTCGTGATGCGCCGGGTGCGGCACCGGGGGCGGTGGCTGCGCACCGGATACGTGGAGGGCGTCGCCGTACGGGCCGACGCGCGGCGCACCGGGCTCGGCGGCCGGATGATGGCCGAGCTGGAACGGGTGATCGACCGGGCCTACGACCTCGGGGCGCTGTCGGCGAGCGACCAGGGCGCCCTGCTGTACGCCTCCCGGGGCTGGCAGCGCTGGCCCGGACAGGTGCACGCCCTCTCCCCGGAGGGCATCGTGCGGCTGCCCGACGAGGAGGGCGACATCTTCGTGTGGCCCGGGCTCGCCGGCCCGCTCGATGAGACCGGGGAACTGGTCTTCGACTGGCGGGACGGCGACGTGGTCTGACGGCGCGCCGGACGGCAGACGAAAGCGCAGCTCAGGGCGACCGTCGTCTCAGATAGTAGGAAGTCCGAGTAATTTGCGGACAGGTGCGGGCCGCTCCGCTTACCGTGAAAGCAGCCGAACGTCTCGCTCCATCCAGCGAATGGCGGTCGTGAGCGGGCCCGCGCAGGCAACCCCTGTGGCCCATGCTCCCCGCCCCTTCCGGCGTCTTGCACCCCCCCACTGCCGTGCTCCACGTATGCCGAAGGAGTCGATTGCCATGGCCGAGACGACCGTCCGCCGCCGAGTCCGCCACGCGTCCCGTACGAGCGAGTCCGACCGCAAGAACGCCGCCGCCGCCCTCCAGCGCGCCCTCGACCGCCGGGACAACGGCGGCCAGACCGGCCACTGACCCCTCGGCCGGGCGGGCGTCCGCCACCCGCCCGGCTGTCCGTATGGCGGACATGGTGTGTCATCACCTGGGACGAGGAGTAGGGTGCCGACATGTCTCGCAGCATCAATCTCGCAGTGATTCCCGGTGACGGCATCGGCCAGGAAGTCGTGGCCGAAGGCCTCAAGGTCCTCTCCGCCGTCCTGCCGCAGGATGTGAAGCTGGAGACCAAGGAGTACGACTTCGGCGCCAAGCGGTACCACGCCACCGGTGAGACCCTCACCGATGCCGACCTGGAGCAGCTCAAGGGCCACGACGCCATCCTGCTCGGCGCGATCGGCGACCCGTCCGTGCCGTCCGGCGTCCTGGAGCGCGGCTTCCTGCTGAAGCTCCGCTTCGCCTTCGACCACCACGTCAACCTGCGCCCGTCCAAGCTGCTCCCCGGCGTCGCCACCCCGCTGGCCGGCCAGCCGGAGATCGACTTCGTCGTGGTCCGCGAGGGCACCGAGGGCCCGTACACGGGCAACGGCGGCACCATCCGCAAGGGCACCGCCCACGAGGTCGCCACCGAGGTGTCCGTCAACACGGCCTACGGCGTCGAGCGCGTCGTCCGCGACGCCTTCGAGCGCGCCCAGGCCCGCCCGCGCAAGAAGCTCACGCTGGTCCACAAGAACAACGTGCTGACCTTCGCCGGGCACCTGTGGACGAACATCTTCAACACGGTGGCCGAGGAGTACCCCGAGGTCACCACCGACTACATCCACGTCGACGCGGCGACGATCTACCTCGTCACCGACCCCGGCCGCTTCGACGTCATCGTCACCGACAACCTCTTCGGTGACATCATCACCGACCTCGCGGCGGCCGTCTCCGGCGGCATCGGCGTGGCCGCCTCCGGCAACATCAACCCCAGCCGCGAGTTCCCGTCCATGTTCGAGCCGGTCCACGGCTCGGCCCCGGACATCGCCGGCCAGGGCAAGGCCGACCCCACCGCCACCGTCCTGTCCGTCGCCCTGCTGCTGCGCCACCTGGGCTACGAGTCGGAGGCCGACCGCATCGACGCCGCGGTGACCGCCGACCTGACCGAGCGCGCCGGCAAGCCGGCCCGCTCCACCTCCGGGATCGGCGACGCGCTCGCCGTACGCGTAGCCGGCTGACCCGCCGCGCTACACCCAAGCCGCCGGGTCGCGAACCGCACCCGGCGGCTTCTGTCATGTCCCGCCGGGTGTCACCATCAACCCCTGGGCCGCCTCACCCCGATTCCTTCCGCCGCCGTCCCCGCGCGATAATCGAACGCGGGCCGCGTCATGAGGGAATGCTCGGACGTCCAAGCACCGACGACCGGGAGTGCAGGCGTGAGCGCGGCCCGTCACTACAACCGGTGAAGGACAACCACTGATGACGACGCCCACGATCGAGCTCAAGCCGTCCGCCAGCCCGCTCGCCGCCGCAGAGCGCGAGGCGATCCTGGCCGACCCCGGCTTCGGCCGCCACTTCACCGACCACATGGTGACGATCAAGTGGACCGAGGGCCGCGGCTGGCACGACGCCCAGCTCGTTCCGTACGGCCCGATCTCCCTGGACCCCTCCACGCACGTCCTGCACTACGGCCAGGAGATCTTCGAGGGGCTGAAGGCCTACCGCCAGCCGGACGGCTCGGTCGCGCTGTTCCGCCCCGAGGCCAACGCCCGCCGGTTCCGTAACTCCGCCCGCCGCATGGCCATGGCCGAGCTGCCCGAGGAGCTGTTCATCGCCGCGCTGGACGCGCTGCTCACCCAGGACGCCGACTGGGTCCCCGCGCACGGCGGCGAGGCCTCCCTCTACCTGCGGCCGTTCATGTTCGCCACGGAGGCCGCGCTCGGTGTGCACCCGGCCAACGAGTACCTGTTCATGCTGATCGCCTCCCCGTCCGGCGCCTACTTCGCCGGCGGCGTGAAGCCGGTCACCATCTGGGTCGCCGAGGACCACGTCCGCGCCGTCCCGGGCGGCACCGGCGACGCCAAGACCGGCGGCAACTACGCCGCGTCCCTGCTGCCCCAGGCCGAGGCCGCCGCGCACGGCTGCGACCAGGTCGTCTACCTCGACGCGGTCACCCGCACCAAGGTCGAGGAGTCCGGCAGCATGAACGTCGCCTTCGTCTACGGCGACCGGATCGTCACCCCCTCGCTGACCGGCTCCATCCTGGAGGGCATCACCCGCGACTCGCTCCTCCAGGTCGCCCGCGACCTCGGCTACACCGCCGAGGAGGGCACGATCACCCTCCAGCAGTGGCGCGAGGACGCGGCGTCCGGCGCGCTGACCGAGGTCTTCGCCTGCGGCACCGCCGCGGTGGTCACGCCCATCGGCCACGTCAAGACCAAGACCGACGCGTGGTCCCACGGCGACGGCTCGACCGGCCCGGTGACCATGCGGCTGCGCGAGGCGCTGCTCGGCATCCAGCGCGGTCTCACGGAGGACAAGCACGGGTGGATGCACAAGGTCGGTTAAGCGCCCGGTCCGACGTGCCGATCGAGGGGCGTCGGGTGACCGCGGGATCGTGGGGATCGCGCGGCCGCCCGGCGCCCCTTCGCGTGTCCGTCACCGCGTTAGAGCGACGTTCAATGTGATATGAGGCAAGGCCGCCGTTCAGTGCTTCGGTTTCACGGATTCTCTGTTTAGAGTGATGCTCTAATCTGTGGAACGACGTGGAGGACAAGGAGGTGCCGCGTCGTGAGACTGACCCCCACCGAACGTGACCGGCTGCTGATCTTCGGTGCCGCGGAGCTGGCCCGCGCCCGCCGGGCCCGCGGCCTGCGGCTGAACGTGCCGGAGGCCACCGCGCTGATCGCGGACACCGTGTGCGAGGCGGCCCGGGACGGCAGGCGGCTCGCCGAGGCCGTCGAGGCCGCCCGCTCGGTGCTCGGCCCCGAGGACGTGCTGCCGGGCGTCGCCGATGTCGTCACCGAGGTGATGGTCGAGGCCGTCTTCGACGACGGCTCCCGGCTCGCGGTCGTCTCCGACCCCATCGGCGGCGGGTCCGGCGAGGACGCCCCGGGCGCGCTGCTGCCCGGCCCCGAGCACGCCGACCCCGAGCCCGCCGTCCGGCTGCGCGTCACCAACACCGCCGGCGTGCCGGTCTCCGTCACCTCCCACTTCCACTTCTTCGAGGCCAACCCGCGCCTCCGCTTCGACCGCCGCGCCGCCTACGGCATGCGGCTCGCCGTCCCCGCGGGCTCCTCGGTCCGCTTCGGGCCCGGCGAGAGCGAGGAGGTCGCCCTCGTGCCGATCGGCGGCGACCGGATCGCGATCGGCTTCGCCGGCCTGGTGGACGGCCCGCTGGACGCGCCCGGCGCGAAGGAAGAGGCCCTGCGCAGGGCCGCCGCCTGTGGCTACCTGGGAGCGACCCCGGAAGGAGACGAGGAGCGATGAGCCGCTCGAAGGGACGAGAGGTGAGCCGGTCGATCCACATCGACCCGCACGCCTACGCGGCCACCCACGGTCCGCGCGCCGGCGACCGCGTCCGCCTCGGCGACTCCGGGCTGACCATCCGGGTCGAGTCCGACGCCCAGAAGTACGGCGACGAGTTCCTCGCCGGGTTCGGCAAGACCGCCCGCGACGGACTGCACCTGAAGGCCGCCGCCGTCCGCGACACCTGCGACGTCGTGATCAGCAACGTCGTGGTGATCGACGCGGTGCAGGGCATCCGCAAGGTGTCCATCGGCATCCGCGAGGGACGCATCGCGGCCATCGGACGGGCCGGCAACCCGGACACCCTGGACGGCGTGGACGTCGTCGTCGGCACCGGCACCACCATCGTCTCCGGCGAGGGTCTGATCGCCACCGCCGGCGCCGTCGACACCCATGTGCACCTGCTGTCTCCGCGCATCATGGAGGCGTCCCTCGCCTCCGGCGTCACCACGATCATCGGGCAGGAGTTCGGCCCCGTCTGGGGCGTCGGCGTCAACTCGCCCTGGGCGCTGCGCCACGCCTTCAACGCCTTCGACGCCTGGCCGGTCAACATCGGCTTCCTGGGCCGGGGTTCGTCCTCCCACCCGGCACCGCTCATCGAGGCGCTGGCCGAGGGCGGGGCGAGCGGCTTCAAGGTGCACGAGGACATGGGCGCCCACACCCGCGCCCTGGACACCGCGCTGCGGGTCGCCGAGGAGCACGACGTCCAGGTGGCCCTGCACAGCGACGGCCTGAACGAGTGCCTGTCGGTCGAGGACACCCTGAAGGTGCTGGAGGGCCGCACGATCCACGCCTTCCACATCGAGGGCTGCGGCGGCGGACACGTGCCGAACGTGCTGAAGATGGCCGGCGTCCCGAACGTCATCGGCTCCTCCACCAACCCCACCCTGCCGTTCGGCCGGGACGCGGTCGCCGAGCACTACGGCATGATCGTCTCCGTCCACGACCTCAAGCCCGACCTGCCCGGCGACGCCGCCATGGCCCGCGACCGGATCCGGGCCGGCACCATGGGCGCCGAGGACGTGCTGCACGACCTGGGCGCGATCGGCATCACCTCCTCCGACGCCCAGGGCATGGGCCGGGCCGGGGAGACGGTCCGCCGCACCTTCGCCATGGCCGGCAAGATGAAGGCCGAGCTGGGCCCGCTGGAGGGCGACGGCGAGGGCGACGACAACGCCCGCGTGCTGCGCTACATGGCCAAGCTGACCATCAACCCGGCCATCGCGCACGGCCTCTCCCACGAGGTCGGCTCCCTGGAGACCGGCAAGCTCGCCGACATCGTGCTGTGGCGCCCGGAGTACTTCGGCGCCAAACCGCAGCTCGTCCTGAAGGCCGGCTTCCCGGCGTACGGCGTGGTCGGCGACCCCAACGCGGCCACCGACACCTGCGAACCCCTCGTCCTCGGACCGCAGTTCGGGGCGTACGGCGCCACGGCCGCCGACCTCTCCGTGGCGTTCGTCGCCCGGGCCGCCGTCGACCAGGGAGGCGACACGCTGCCCACCCGCCGGCGCCGGGTCGCCGTGCGCGGCACCCGCGGCATCGGCCCCGCCGACCTGCGGCTGAACGCCCGTACCGGCGCGGTGGACGTCGACCAGCGCACCGGCCTGGTCACCCTCGACGGCGAGCCGCTGCGCTCGGAACCGGCCGACTCCGTCTCCCTCAACCGTCTCTACTTCCTCTAAGGACCCCCTCGCATGAGCACCCCCGCCGCCGACGGCTTCCGCATGCCCGCCGAGTGGGCCCCGCACGAGCGCACCTGGATGGCGTGGCCGGGCCCCAACCCCACCTTCGACGACCCGGCCGACCTGGCCGCCGCCCGCACCGCCTGGGCGTCCGTCGCCCGCGCGATCCGCCGCTTCGAACCGGTGACGGTCGTCTGCGGCCCCGGCCAGTCGGCCGAGGCCCGGCAACTGCTCGGCCCCGGCATCGACACCGTCGAGCGCGAGCTGGACGACGCCTGGATGCGGGACATCGGCCCCACCTTCCTCACCGACGGCAAGGGCGGCCTGGCCGCCGTCGACTGGACCTTCAACGGCTGGGGCGCCCAGCACTGGGCCCGCTGGGAGCACGACTCAAAGATCGGCGCGTACGTCGCCGGGCTCACGGACGCCAAGACGTACGCCTCGAAGCTGGTCAACGAGGGCGGCGCGATCCACGTCGACGGCGAGGGCACCGTCCTGCTCACCGAGACCGTGCAGCTCGGCCCCGAGCGCAACCCGCACTGGTCCAGGGCGGAGGTGGAGGCGGAGATCCACGCCCACCTCGGCACCGAGAAGGCGATCTGGCTGCCGCGCGGCCTGACCGGCGACTACCCCCCGCACGGCTTCGGCACCCTCGGCCACGTCGACATCGTCGCCGCCTTCGCCCGCCCCGGCGTGGTCGTCGCCCACCACCAGCCCGACCCCGCCCACCCCGACCACGAGGTCACCAAGGAGGTCATCGGCCTGCTGCGGTCGGCGACCGACGCCCGGGGCCGCGCCCTGGAGGTGGTCGAGGTGCCCGCGCCGACCGTCCTGGAGGCCGACGGCCACTGGGCCGACTACTCCTACATCAACCACTACATCTGCAACGGCGGCCTGGTCCTGTGCGGGTTCGAGGACCCGCGCGACGAGATCGCCGCCGGGATCTTCCGCCGCCTGTTCCCCGAGCGCACGGTGACCCTGGTGGACGCCCGTACGATCTTCTCCGGTGGCGGTGGCATCCACTGCATCACCCAGCAGCAGCCGAAGGTCTGACCCCCACAGGAGCAGGAGCAGCAGATGGCCGGTGCGGGCCGGGCGCGACGGAACGCGCCGCCGCGCGAGGAGGTCCTCGCCGCCGCCATGGGCATGATCGCCGAGCGCGGTCTGGAGAAGCTCACCATGGCGGGGCTCGGCCGTGAGGTCGGGATGAGCAGCGGCCACCTGCTGTACTACTTCCGCTCCAAGGACGAGCTGCTGCTCCAGACCCTGGAGTGGAGCGAGGGCCGGCTCGGCGCGGAGCGGGCCCGGCTGCTCACCGGTCCCGGGGCCGCGCGGGAGCGGCTGGAGGCGTACGTCGACCTGTACGTCCCCGAGGGGCACCGGGACCCGCACTGGACGCTCTGGCTGGAGGTCTGGAACCGCTCGCAGAACGCCGACGAGGACGCGCGGGCCCGGCAGGCCGCGATCGAGGGCGCCTGGCACCGGGACCTGGTCGCGCTGATCGCGGAGGGGGTGTCGCGGGGGGAGTTCCGGGGGGTGGACGCGGACCGCTTCGCCACGAGGACGCGTGCGCTGCTCGACGGGTTCTCGATCCATGTGGCCATCGGGTTGCGGGGGACCGATCGCTCGCAGGTGCTTCGGCATGTGCGGGAGTTCTTCGAGGACGCGTTGCTCGTCGTGTAGCCGCGGCGCCGTCGTGGCTGGTCGCGCAGTTCCCCGCGCCCCTTCGGAGCGCGGCAGAGGAATCGTCGGCTCTGCCGCGGGGCATGTACCGGCCCATGGGACGTCAACACTGGAAGAAGATCTGGGTCGGCTCGGCGGGGAACATGGTCGAGTGGTTCGACTGGTTCGTGTACGCGAGCTTCGCCACGTATTTCGCCGGCGCGTTCTTCCCGAGCGGC
Organism: Streptomyces sp. NPDC038707; assembly: GCF_040636485.1. Lineage (NCBI taxonomy): Bacteria > Bacillati > Actinomycetota > Actinomycetes > Kitasatosporales > Streptomycetaceae > Streptomyces > Streptomyces sp. NPDC038707. Next base: position 243,771 of record NZ_JBEZUP010000011.1, on the reverse strand, counting down.
AATCCCACCGCGCAGTTGATGAACACCGCCGGCATCTTCGCCGTCGGCTTCTTCATGCGCCCGGTGGGCGGCTGGCTGCTGGGCCGGGTCGGCGACCGCAAGGGCCGCAAGGCGGCCCTCACCCTGACCGTCACCCTGATGTCGGCCTCGGCGGTCCTCATCGCGGTGGCCCCCACCTACTCCGTCGCCGGCTACGGCGGCGCGCTCGTCCTGCTCGTCGCCCGCCTGCTCCAGGGCCTGTCCGTGGGCGGCGAGTACGCGGCCAGCGCCACCTATCTCACCGAGGCGTCCGACCCGGCCCGGCGCGGCTTCGCCTCCAGCTTCCAGTACGTGTCGATGACGGCCGGCCAGATCGTGGGCCTCGGCCTCCAGATCATCCTGCAGCGCACCATGTCCGACGACGCCCTGCACAGCTACGGCTGGCGCATCCCGTTCGTCGTGGGCGCGCTCGGCGCCGCCGTCATCTTCTACCTGCGCCGCTCCATGCTGGAGACCGAGGTGTACGCGGAGGACACCTCGCACAGCGCCGAGCGCGGCACCCTGCGCGCCCTGTGGCGGCACAAGCGGGAGGCGTTCCTGGTCATCGCCCTCACCATGGGCGGCACGGTGGCCTACTACACGTACACCACCTACCTGACCAAGTACCTGTCCAACTCGGCGGGCCTGTCCAAGCAGACGGCGACCCTGGTCTCCTTCACCGCGCTGATCGTCTTCGCCTGCCTCCAGCCGCTCGCCGGCGCCCTGTCCGACCGCATCGGCCGCCGCCCGCTGCTGATCACCTTCGCCGTCGGCTCCACCTTCCTGACCGTGCCGATCATGACGCTGCTCAGGCACGCGGGCGGCTACTGGCCCGCCCTCGGCCTCGCCCTGCTCGCGCTGGTCGTGGTCACCGGCTACACCTCGATCAACGCCTGCGTGAAGGCCGAGCTGTTCCCCACCGGCATCCGCGCGCTCGGCGTGGCCCTGCCGTACGCCATCGCCAACGCCCTCTTCGGCGGCACCGCCGAGTACGTCGCCCTGTGGTTCAAGAAGGGCGGCATGGAGTCCGGCTTCTACTGGTACGTGGCCGCCTGCGCCGCCGTCTCCCTCGTGGTGTACGTCACCATGCGCGAGACGAAGGACCTAGACCTGGCCCGGGTGAAGGCCGGCGAGGGAACCGGCGCGGGCGACGGGGAGTCCAGCCTGACGACCGCATCCTGAGACGGTGGGCGAGCCGGGGGCGGGGCTGTGCCAGACTGCCCCCGTGCTCTCGTTCGCCATGATTATTGGCAGCAGGCGCGCCGGTCCGCAGTGACCACCTCGTACGACCAGGTGCGGGTGGCCATCGTCGTTCCCGACCCGCGCGCAGACCTCTCGCACCCGCGAGGGGTTTTTTCGTTTTCCGGCCCACCTTCAGCCGGGAACGGAGCGCGCGGGAGGATTGGGGGGATGGTGGAGCCGGTCATTCCGGTAAGACCGAAGATCCATAACAGGAGCCTTGAGACCATGACCGAGACGGCAACCAGCGAGCTCGACGACTCGTTCCACGTCTTCGACACCACGCTGCGCGACGGAGCGCAGCGCGAGGGAATCAACCTCACCGTCGCGGACAAGCTCGCGATCGCCCGGCACCTGGACGACTTCGGCGTGGGCTTCATCGAGGGCGGCTGGCCCGGCGCGAACCCCCGGGACACCGAGTTCTTCGCCCGCGCCCGCCAGGAGGTCGTCTTCCGCCACGCCCAGCTGGTCGCCTTCGGCGCCACCCGCCGCGCCGGCACCACGGCCGCCGAGGACCCGCAGGTCAAGGCGCTGCTGGAGTCCGGCGCCCCGGTGATCACGCTGGTCGCCAAGGCGCACGACCGGCACGTGGAGCTGGCGCTGCGCACCACCCTGGACGAGAACCTGGAGATGGTCCGGGACACCGTCTCGTACCTGAAGGGCCAGGGCCGCCGGGTCTTCGTGGACTGCGAGCACTTCTTCGACGGCTACCGCGCCAATCCCGACTACGCCAAGGCCGTCGTCCGCACCGCCGCCGGGGCCGGCGCCGACGTCGTCGTCCTGTGCGACACCAACGGCGGCATGCTGCCCGCCCAGGTGCACGCGGTCGTCTCCACCGTCCTCGCCGACACCGGCGCCCGGCTCGGCATCCACGCCCAGGACGACACCGGCTGCGCGGTCGCCAACACGCTGGCCGCCGTGGACGCGGGCGCCACCCATGTGCAGTGCACGGCCAACGGCTACGGCGAGCGCGTCGGCAACGCCAACCTGTTCCCGGTGGTCGCGGCCCTGGAACTGAAGTACGGCAAGAAGGTGCTCCCCGAGGGCCGGCTGCGCGAGACGACCCGCATCTCCCACGCCATCGCCGAGGTCGTCAACCTCACCCCGTCCACGCACCAGCCGTACGTGGGCGTGTCGGCGTTCGCGCACAAGGCCGGGCTGCACGCCTCCGCCATCAAGGTCGACCCCGACCTGTACCAGCACATCGACCCCGAGCTGGTCGGCAACACCATGCGCATGCTGGTCTCCGACATGGCGGGCCGCGCCTCCGTCGAGCTCAAGGGCAGGGAGCTCGGAATCGACCTGGGCGGCGACCGGGAGCTGGTCGGGCGCGTGGTCGAGCGCGTGAAGGAACGCGAACTCAAGGGCTACACCTACGAGGCCGCCGACGCGTCCTTCGAACTCCTGCTGCGCGCCGAGGTCCAGGGCAAGCCGCTGAAGTACTTCGACGTGGAGTCCTGGCGCGCCATCGTGGAGGACCGCCCCGACGGCACCCACGCCAACGAGGCCACCGTCAAGCTGTGGGCCAAGAGCGAGCGGATCGTCGCCACCGCCGAGGGCAACGGCCCGGTCAACGCCCTGGACCGGGCCCTGAGGGTGGCGCTGGAGCGGATCTACCCGCAGCTGGCCAAGCTGGAGCTGGTCGACTACAAGGTCCGCATCCTGGAGGGCAAGCACGGCACCTCCTCCACCACCCGCGTGCTGATCTCCACCTCCGACGGATCCGGCGAGTGGGCCACGGTCGGCGTCGCGGAGAACGTCATCGCCGCGTCCTGGCAGGCCCTGGAGGACGCCTACACCTACGGTCTGCTGCGCGCGGGCGTGGACCCGGCCCAGTAGCTCCGACGGGCGCTCACGGCGCCCGCCAGATGTTGTCGAACGCCACGTTCTCGATGCGGCGGCGTTCGCGCACGGCCTGCAGTTCGGTCACCGCGTCGCCGACCGCGACCAGCACGGTGACGACCGCCTCGTCCTCGGGTGCCTCCCGGGCCGGGCGGTCGGCGCCGATGCCGAGGGGGGCCGCGAGCCCGGTGAGTACCGGATCGCGGGACTCCCAGCGGTCGGTGGCGTGGCGCCGGGCGCCGGTGTCGGCCGGCGCCGCGGCCTCCCCGCTCCGCCGGGGCAGCCAGCGGTGGCGCCGCTCCCCGGTGAGCTGCCCCGCCGCCTCCAGCTCGTCGTGGTAGGCCACGGCCAGCCCCTCGCCGCGCCGCCACAGCCAGTCCGCGACCGTCTCGTACGGCTCCTCGCGCCGGAGCCGCGTCCCGGCCTCGTCCAGCATCCGGTCACCGGTGGTCAGCAGCGGCCCCGGCACGACGCGCTCGCCGTCCAGGGTGAGCGCCCGCGCGCCGAGCAGGTCGATCAGCTCGGCCCCGGCCAGCGCCAGCGACAGATCGCCCTGCTCCACGGGATACTCACCGGGGACGTCCAGGCTGACGAGGAAAAGATCCTGCGGTGTGGTCATGCCCTCCACCTTGGTCCGCCCCCGCCCGATCCGCAGCACGGCACACCGGCACGGCCCGCCGCGAGTCCCGGTTGCGGCGTACCGTCCACGCGGTCAGCACGAGTCCGAGGCCAGCTCCTCGAATTCCCGTCCGCTCATCACCCGCCCGTCGGCCCACACCTGCCCCGGCCTCAGCCGCCCCACCTGTTCGGTGGTGAACTCGACCGTCCCGTTCTGGGAGTCGCCGCCGCTGTACTGCCCGAACCTCAGGAGGTAGAGGTGCCGGGGCAGCAGCCGCCGCGGGCCCCGGTGCCGGGCGTCCCAGCCGGCGGGCGGGGCGAAGAGGGGGAAGTCGGCGTCGCCGCGCAGCCCCTCCTTCTCCACGTCCCAGCCCGTGGTGACGGGCCCGTCCTCGCCACCGAGCGGCCGCCCGTCCAGGTACGGGTTCTGGTAGCCGTCGTCGCCGCACGGACGGAACACCGCGTACGGCGTCCCGTCCGGCGCGGCCCGCACCCCCGCGAGCGGCAGGTCGAGGGCCGAACAGCCGCTCAGCAGCAGCACCCCGGCGACGATCCCGGCCGCCACGGCCCCCGTGTGTCGCATGTCCCGCCTAACGCAGTGCCCACTTCTGGTTGGCGGCCCCGGTGCACGACCAGATCTGGGCCCGGGCCCCGTTCGCCGACGAGTTGTCGGTGACGTCCAGGCACTTGTCGGCCGCCGTGTTCACCACATCACCGGTGGCCGCGTCGTACGACCACCGTTGGGCATCGGTTCCGTTGCAGTCGTACAACTGGACCTTGGCGCCGTCCGCCGTCGCACCCGAGGTCACGTCCAGGCACTTGCCGAGCGCCCGGACCGACCCGTCGGCCTGGACGGTCCACTGCTGGGCGGCGCTGCCGTTGCAGTCGTAGAGCTGCACCGCCGTACCGTTGGCGGTCGAACCGCCCGCCACGTCCAGGCACTTGCCGGCCAGTCCCACGAAGGCCCCGGTCCGCGCGCCGCCCCCGGACTGGGTCCCGGACCAGGTGAAGGTGGCCGAGGTCTTCCCCGGCAGCGAGTAAGTGGCGTGCTGGGAGCCCCAGTTGACGGTGACCGTCCGCGCCGAGGCGGAGTCGTTGTACGCGATCAGCGCCTTGCTCCCGTCCGGGTTGCGCCAGGCCACGTTCGGCACGGCGGTGGACGCGGTGGAGGCGATCCGCTGGGCGCCGGGGCGGACGAACTTGGTCAGGTGGCCCATGTCGTAGTACTCGACGGTGTAGTCCACGGTGCCGCTCGCGCCGTCCCCGTGGTGCACGGTGACCAGCCCGGTGCAGGTGCCGCACCCGCCGTTGTGCGGACCCATGTCCTGGTCGACGGCCAGCGACCACTTGGTCACCGACTTCGCCCAGTTGCGCGTGTAGTTGATGATGTCGGACATGTCCTCGCGCTGCTGGTTCGCGATCCAGGTGCCGCCGGAGTGCTCGGTGCCGAAGGCGTCCAGCGCCGGGTACTGGTTGTGCACGGCCGTCTGCTTGGCGACGTCACCGCCGTAGCCGTGCCAGGCGATCCCGCCGAAGTTGGGGTGGCTGCGCACGGCCGGGTCGTCCACGGTCTGCGCGGCGTAGGAGTCGTACACGTCCCAGTTCCAGTCGTGCGCCAGCACCTTGGTGCCCAGCCCCGCCGCCTGGAGCTTGGGCAGCAGCTCGTTCTTCGTGAAGTAGGCGAGCCCGCTCGCGTTCCAGCTCATCGACGGATAGCCGGAACAGCAGGTGGGCTCGTTCTGCGCGGTGACGTAGGAGACGTCGATCCCCTGGTCCTTGTACGCCTGGAGGTACTTCACGAAGTACGAGGCGTACGCGCCGTAGTCCTCGGCCTTCAGCCAGCCGCCGTTGAGGGAGCCGCTGTCCTTCATCCAGGCCGGTGCCGTCCACGGCGAGGCCATCACGGTCAGGGACGGGTTCAGCTGGAGCGCCTGCTTCGTCAGCGGTACGACGTCCGCCAGGTCGTGCGCTATGGAGAACTTCGCCAGCGACGGGTCGCTCTGCCCGGCGGGCACGTCGTCGTAGGTGTAGCCGTAGCGGGCCAGGTCGGAGGCGCCCATCGGGTTGCGCAGGAACGACAGCCCGATGCCGTCCGCCGGCGAGAACAGCTTGCGCATGGCCGCGTCCCGGGCCGCCGGCGTCAGCGCCCCGCTGCTGTTCATCAGCCAGGCGGCGGTGTCCGTGAAGGACGCCCCGCCGCCGGTGAAGGTCTGGTAGCGGGTGTTCTCGTCCACGGTGATGTTCTCGCCGCTCCCGCCCGTGCCGGACTGGAAGGCGAACGGGGTCTGCGGCTGCAGGCCGCGTACGACGTGCCGGCCGGCGGCGTCGTCGGTGGTGGTGAGCCAGGCGGTGACCTGCTCACCGGCCGCGTGCGCGGGGACGGCGGCCACGCCGTACCCGGCGGCGGAGAGCAGTCCGGCCAGCAGCAGCCGGACCGCGCGGGGGGTTCTCCTCATGTGCGTCGCCCTTTCTGCGGTGTGGGGAGGGCTGACGGGTCGTCTTGACGGGCGTGTGAGGCCCTAGTTAACTCACGGCGTGAGCTAAGCCATGAGTGAACCACGAGAGTCCATGAGTGAACCGTGAGAGTCAAGGGAAGGTCTATGCGAAGAACCGCCCTGCTCGCCTCCGCCGCGCTCCTCGCCGGTCTGCTGCCCTGGGCGGCCACCGCCCGCGCCGCCGAGGAGCCGCCCCCCACCGCCGTCGACCGCTTCGAGGGCGAGGTGCCCTTCGCCCAGCAGCCCGCCGAGGGCATCTTCACCTGGGGCGGCGACTCCGACGACCCGCCCGCGCTCCGGCTGGCCGACCGCGCCGACGCCCCCGAGGGCGCCAAGGTCCTGACCGGCACCTACGACATCAGCGGCTACGGCGGCTTCACCCACGACTACGCCGCCACCGCCCCCGCCCACGACTGGTCCGCCCACCGGGGCCTGCGCTTGTGGTGGGACGGCCGGAACAACGGCCGGAAGATCACCGTCGAGATCAAGGACGGCGGCGCCCACGGCGAGGCCTCCGAACTCTGGACGGCCTCCTTCACCGACGACTTCACCGGCTGGAAACAGGTCGAACTCCCCTTCGCCGACTTCGCCTACCGCACCGACTACCAGCCCGTCGGCGGCATCGACCACGTCCTCGGCCTGACGGAGATGTGGGGCTACTCCGTCACCCTCCCGCCCGGCGCCAAGGGCGACTTCGCCCTGGACGGCGTGGAGCTGTACGGCACGGCGGACCCGGCCCTGCGCGCCTCCGTCACCACCGACGCGCCCGTCCACCCCGTCAAGGAGGGCGGCACGGCGAAGGTGAAGGTGTCGGTCGCCACCACCGGCGAGGCACCCCTCACCGACCCCGTGACCGTCACCTACACCACGGCCGGCGGCACCGCGGCCGCCGGCGCCGACTACACCCCCGTCTCCGGCACCCTCACCTTTCCGGCCGGCACCGCCTCCGGCGCCACCCGCACCATCGAGGTGCCCACCCGCCGCGACCGCACGGCCGAACCCGCCGAGACCGTCCCCCTGAAGCTCACGGTCACCGGCGCCAAGGCCCCCGCCGAGGCCCCGCAGGTCGTGATCGACGCGCACGGGCTGCCGTACCTGAACGCCAGGCTGCCGATCCGCAAGCGGGTCGCGGACCTGCTCGGCCGCATGTCCCTGGCGGAGAAGGCCGGCCAGATGACCCAGGCCGAGCGCGGCGCCGTCGGCCAGGGCGCCGACGTCACCGCCTACGCCCTCGGCTCACTGCTGTCCGGCGGCGGCTCCACACCCACGCCCAACACTCCCGAAGCCTGGGCGAAGATGATCGACGCCTTCCAGTTGCGCACCCAGGCCACCCGCTACCAGATCCCGCTGATCTACGGCGTCGACGCGGTCCACGGCCACAACAACCTCTCCGGCGCCACGGTCCTGCCGCACAACATCGGCATCGGCGCCTCCCGCGATCCCCGACTCGCCTACGAAACCGGCGCGGTGACGGCCGCCGAGGTCCGCGCGACCGGCGTCCCCTGGGACTTCGCGCCCTGCCTGTGCGTGAGCCGCGACGAACGCTGGGGCCGCGCCTACGAGTCCTACGGCGAGGACCCGGCCCTCGTGGAGTCCATGGAGACGGTGATCCAGGGCCTCCAGGGCCGTGCCGACGGCAGGGACCTGAGCCGCGACGACAAGGTACTGGCCACGGCCAAGCACTTCGTCGCCGACGGCGGCACCGCGTACGGCTCCTCCACCACCGGCACGTACACCATCGACCAGGGCGTCACCACGGTCACCCGCGAGCAGCTCGAGGACATCCACCTCGCGCCGTACCAGGAGGCCGTGGACCGGGGCGTCGGCACGGTCATGCCGTCGTACTCCTCGCTGGACATCGGCGACGGCAAGGGCGCGGTGAAGATGCACGCCCGCGGCGACATGATCAACGGCGTGCTCAAGGGGCGGATGGGCTTCGACGGCTTCGTGATCAGCGACTACAACGCCGCCGACCAGCTCCCCGGCGACCTGCCCACCCGGGTCCGCACGGCGGTGAACGCCGGCGTGGACATGATGATGGTGCCGTACTCGTACAAGGAGTTCAGCACCACGCTCGCCGACGAGGCGAAGGCGGGCCGGGTCACGGGCAAGCGGATCGACGACGCGGTCTCCCGCATCCTCACCGAGAAGTTCGAGCTCGGCCTCTTCGAGCACCCCTACGCCGACACCTCCCACGCGGCCGCCATCGGCTCCCCCGAGCACCGCAAGGTCGCCCGCCGGGCCGCCGCCGAGTCGCAGGTGCTCCTGAAGAACAAGGGCGGGCTCCTGCCGCTGAAGAAGACCCAGAAGGTGTACGTCGCCGGTTCCAACGCCGACGACATCGGCAACCAGACCGGCGGCTGGACCCTCACCTGGCAGGGCTCCTCCGGAAACATCGTCCCCGGCACCACCGTCCTCCAGGGCCTGCGCAAGGCGGGCGGCCAGGTCACCTACTCCAAGGACGCCTCGGCCCCGACCGCCGGACACGACGTGGGCGTGGTCGTCGTCGGCGAGACCCCGTACGCCGAGGGCGTCGGCGACGTCGGCAACAACGGCCACGACCTCACGCTGTCCGCCGCCGACCGGGCCGCCGTGGACAAGGTCTGCGCGGCCATGAAGTGCGCGGTACTGATCGTCTCCGGCCGCCCCCAGCTCATCGGGGACCGCCTGGGCGAGATCGACGCCCTGGTGGCCTCCTGGCTCCCCGGCACGGAGGGCGACGGCGTCGCGGACGTGCTCTACGGCAAGCGCCCCTTCACCGGACAGCTCCCGGTCAGCTGGCCGAAGTCCGAGGCGCAGCTCCCGCTCAACGTCGGTGACACGGCGTACGACCCGCAGTTCCCGTACGGCTGGGGCCTGACCACCCTCGCCGAGCCCCCGCACGGCGGCACGGCGACCCTGCGCGCCCTGGCGGCCCGGGCCACGGCGGCCGAACGCCACGGGGACTCGCGGACCGGCCGCGCCCTGGTCACCCGGGCCCGCCTCCTGGTCCAGCAGAAGGCGGCCGGCCACCTCACCCAGGCGGTGTCCAAGCCCTTCGCCGACGCGGACCACCTGCTGCTGACCGGCCGGTACGGAAAGGCGGTGGAGAAGCTGGCGGAGGCGTACCGGGCCGCCTGACCGGACAGCGGGCGGCCAACCGCTTTGGGGAGGTTTCGGGTAATTTTTAGGTATGAAGGCCGTTCCGCGGACCCGAAGCCTCCCCGCCCTGCTGCTGGCCGCCCTCACCCTGGTGCTGGCGACCCTGTACGCACCGCCGGCGAGCGCGGAGACCAGCGTCTCCACGATCGCCCAGGCCCTGCGCAAGAGCCCCGTCTACGTCGACCCGGCGGCCCGGGACCAGCTCCCCGCCGGTACCGCCGAGGCGCTCGCCGCCCGGATCAAACGCGCGGACAGACCCCTGTTCATCGCGGTCCTTCCGGCCGGGTACCCCACCGCGGGCCTCTTCACCGACCTGCGCGCGGCGACCGGCATCACCGGCCTGTACGGCGTCCGCCTCGGCGACCGCTTCGACGCCCGGGCCGACTCCTCCGTCATGTCCCCCACGGCCCGGCAGAACCTCGTCCGCAGCGTCCAGGGCGAGGACACCACGGCCCAGCTGACCGACTTCACCGACCGCGCCCTGCTCAACATGCGCGGCCACGCCCCCAAGGGCTGGGGCGGCACGGGCGACGGAGTCTCGGGCACGGCCCTGATCACGACGGCGGCGGTCCTCGTGATCGCCGGCGCGGGCGCGTACACCCTCGTCCGGCGCAACCGCCGCCGCCGCGAGCAGGAGCAGCGGGCCGCGCTCGACCGGCTGCGGGTGGTCGTGGACGAGGACATCACCGCGTTCGGCGAGGAACTCGACCGCCTCGACTTCCAGCCCGCGGCCCCCGGCGCCGACGACGCCATGCGCGCCGACTACGAGCACGCGCTCGACGCCTACGACACCGCGAAACAGCGCATGGCCATGGCGGAGCGCCCCGAGGACGTCCGCGGGGTCACCGAGGCACTGGAGAACGGGCGCTTCTCCCTGGCCAGCCTGGCCGCCCGCCGCGAAGGCCGCCCGCTGCCCGAGCGCCGTCCCCCGTGCTTCTTCGACCCCCGCCACGGTCCCTCGGTCTCCGACGCCACCTGGACCCCGCCCGGCGGCGCCCCGCGCCAGGTCCCCGTCTGCGCGGCGGACGCCACCCGTCTGGCCGACGGCCGCGACCCCGTGATCCGCGAGGTCGACACCGACTACGGCCGCCGCCCCTACTGGGACGCGGGCCCCGCCTACGGCCCCTGGGCAGGCGGCTACTTCGGCGGCGGCCTGCTGCCCGGCCTCCTCGTCGGCACCATGCTGGGCGGCATGATGGCGACGCCCACGTACGCCGCCGACTACGGAGCCGGGTACGGCGACTTCGGTGATCAGGCCGGTTACGGCGGCGGCTACGAGGGCGGAGACGTGTCCGGCACCGACTTCGACCCCGGGGACTTCGGGGGCGGGTTCGGTGACGGGGGCGGCTTCGACGGGGGCGGTGGCGGGGACTTCGGCGGGGGCAACTTCTGAGGCTAGTGCTGTGACCGGGATGGTTCACCGTGATCGGAAGGCGGCTCGCGGGACGAGCGCACGCGAAACGGCTGGTATTACTGGGGCATGCAGGAAGAGACCGCACGCTCCGCGATCGACACGTTCATCTCCGCGTTCAGCGCCTCGGACGACAGCTATGTGACTGCCCTGCTCTCCCAGGCCCTGACCTCAGACGTGGTCTTCTGGGGACCGTTGGGTCGCAGCGAAGGAATCGCGGCGGTCGAGCGGTTCGTGCTGGACATCCGGCGCCACCCGGCGGGGACCGGCACGATGGTGCGCTGCTCAGCGGTGGACATGCCTGACGAATGGGCCCGGTACCAGTGGGTCTTCACCACGCCTGATGGAGGCCCCCGCCTGGCGGGAACGGACGTCGTCCATCTGCGACGGAGCCTCATCGACCAGATCATCGTCTTCGCGGGGGAGATCGAGCCGTTCGCCTCCTGAGTCATCCTTCTGTCGCTGTCCTTCTCCTGAACTTGCCCCTTCGGCGTTCGGGAGCTGCGGTTCGCGGTTGGTCAGGCTGCGGTGTTGAGGGGGCGTCCGCCCCAGCGGATGCCCTTTTCGCTGCGGATGCGGGCGCGTTCCTTGCGTTGGGCGGCGAGTACGTTGGGGTGGCGGGCGTTGGTGTTGCGCCAGCGCAGGTAGCGGTGCAGTGCCTGGGTTTGCGCGGGGTGGCTGCGGTAGTGGGAGTTGGCCAGGGTGAACTGCCGCAGCGGGCCGAAGTGTGCCTCGATCGGGTTGGCCCAGGAGGCGTAGGTCGGGGTGAAGCACAGTTCGACCTTGTTCTTCTTCGCCCAGCGGCGGATGTCCGCGCCGGTGTGGGCGGAGAGGTTGTCCAGGATGATGTAGATCGGGGCGCCGTCGGGGCGGCCGGCGCGGATCGACTTGAGCGCGGCCAGGGTGTTGGCGGTGCCCTTGCGGCGGCGGTTGACGCCCCACAGGCGGTCGTCGCCCACGGAGTAGCAGCCGTGGAAGTAGGTGACGCCGTGGGTGCGGCGGTAGGTCGCCGGCAGCCGGTTGGGCTTGCCCTGCTTCGCCCAGCAGGAGCCCGCGGTGGGCCGGATCCCCAGGGGACCGAACTCGTCGAAGGCGAAGACCCGGTTCGGGAAGCGTCCAGCACCTGCTCGATCCGGTCGAGCTTGGCATCGCGATCAGGGTCGGGTGACTCCTTCCAGGTCTTGGTGCGCTGGAAGGTGATGCCGCGGCGCCGGAGCAGGCACCGTAAGGCTTCACGGCCGATGCGGATGATCCGTCCGTGTACTTTCCGTAGGTAGGCGGCGAGTTTGCGGATCGACCAGCGGGTGAAGGGCTGGCCGAGCTTGTTGGGGCGAGTGGTGGCCGTCCGGATGACGAAGTCCTCGTCGTCAGGCTTGAGCAGGCGGGGACGGCCTCCCGCCCACTGAGGGTCCAGGCAGGCCAGGCCGATCTCGTTGAAGCGGTGGATCACATCGCGCACGGTGTCCTCGTCGGCCTGGACCAGCTGGGCGATCACCGGCACCCGGTTCCCACCCGCCGAGGCGAGCAGCATCATCGCGCGCCGGTAGCGTACCGAACTCGTGCTACCCCGGCGCACGATCTGCTGCAGCTTCTGCCCCTCCTGGTCGGTCAGTCTGCGTACACGGACAGGCTCAGCCACCGCGCCTCCAGCGATCGGATCGGACCTCACCGCACATCCAACCGTCGCGACCACCAACCCGGCGAACCTTCACGGTCACAGCACTAGATGCCCTTGAGGAAGTTGTTCCAGGTGGTGGGGGAGAGGTTGAGGACGGGGCCGGTGGGGGTCTTGGAGTCGCGGATGTGGATGGCGGCGGGGTGGGAGGCCACCTCTACGCAGTTGCCGCCCTCACTGCCGCTATAGCTGGACTTGCGCCAGGTATAGGCGAGTTCCAGGCAGTCACCACCCTGGCTGCCGCTGTAGCTGGACTTGAACCAAGTGAGTGCCGCTGCGGTGTTCATGACTCTCCTAGCAGTTCCTTCAGCAGACCCACGCTCTTTTCGGGTGGGAGGGCCTGTGACCGCAGCATTCCATACTGGAGGTGGTAATCGCTGACCTCGTTGGGATCATCGACGAGAAAACTTGCGCGCTGAACCTCCAGGTAGACCAGGCGCTCATACTCGGGAGTCTCCAGCAGCACCATGGGGCCGTCCAGGCACGCATGTGGCGTCCGGCTCTCGGGCATGATCTGGAAGCTCATGTGGGTGGGTTCGGTGTACTCCAGGATCTGCCGGATCTGCGCCCGCATCACGTTCGGGCCGCCGACCTGCCGCCGCAGGATGCTCTCCTCCAGAACGAAGTGCCCCACGGGTGGGCGGTCCCGCTTCCAGATCAACTGCCGATCCATGCGAGCCTGAACCCACTGCTCGGCCTTTTCGTTCCCGAGCGCCGGGTAGCGATAGTCGAACACCGCGCGGCAGTACTCAGGTGTCTGGAGTAGTCCTGGAACCACCAGGCTCTGGTACGAGAGGATGCTCACCGCCTCCTGCTCGTGATCGACCAGCCCCTGCGCGAACTGAACGATCCGATCCCGTACCGGCAGTCTGGCCACCAGGACGGACAACGCACCCCCTGTCTCCAGTAGTTCATCGAACTGCTCGGCGCGGTCGGACTGTAGGGCCAGCCTCCCTTGCTCGATGGACCTCACTGTGTCGACGGAGATGTTGGCCATCTCGGCGAACTGTTCCTGGGTGAGGCGTGCCTTCTTGCGGTAGTGGGCGACGAGCGCGCCGACCGCGTACCACGAACCGACCTTCTTGGGCCTGGGTGCCACGTGCATGGCCGTTCCTTTCCCCCGGATGCACGCCGATCTGTCGTAGTGGACTCGTAGTAATCAGGAATACGAGTTCACGCACTGCCCCAGCGTAGTGACGGAAAGTGACAGTGGCCTGGTGAATGCACAAACCCAACACCCCCACACGCGCCAGGCGTTCTACCGTCGGGACCGCAGGTCGGTACGGCTCGCACGGCAGTTCGCATGGCAGACGCTGACCGACTGGGCGGCGGCCCGGCGCGGCGATGATGTTTTGCTCTGCGTGAGCGAGTTGGCGACGAACGCCCTTTTGCACGGCGTTCCAGCGGGCCGTGGTTTCCTCCTCCGTCTGGTGCTGCATGCGGAAGGCGCCCTACGGGTGGAGGTGCACGACAGTGGCCCCGGCGAAATCCGTTGCCCGGACCCGACTACGGACGTGGACGCGGAACACGGCAGGGGACTGCTTCTCGTCGCCGCCCTGGCGGACAAGTGGGGCGTGGGGGAGCGGAACCCAGGAAAGATCGTGTGGTGTGAGTTCCTCGTGAAGTGACCGTGGGGCCGCCCGCTTCTTGGTCAGTGTCGTGCTTCCGCGAGGTGAGTCAAGGGCGCTTGCGCGTCGGCTTCGCCGATGGGCCTGCGGCCCACCCTTGACACACCTCACTCCAGCACGGGGAAGAAGCGAGCGGGCGGCCAGGGGAAAGTGGCCGGCTGGACTTGGTTGGCCCCTACCGTCGGCTGCGTTCGCATCGTGGGTCGGGGATACGCGTTCGCGCCTCGCCTGCACTCCGGGCCGGTTCGGCGTCTGACGGCCGTCACGGCGGGCGGACCAGCAAGTCAAACAGGCCCCCCTTCGGAGGCCTCGGCCACACGGTGCCCCTTCCGGTCCTTCGATGGCCGGGGCCTCGCCGGGGCGCTGGCCGATACGGCGGGGGGTTAGTTTTGGAAATACCTGTCCATAACCAACCCCCTGGCCCCAGCCCTGCCAAGCCGACATTCCCGCCCCCTCGAATGCAACCGTGGGCGCGGGCCGCCGAGGGGCTCGTTTTGGACTGCTTGCCCATAACTAGCCACCCCCTGGCCCTGGCCGCCGAGTGCCGACCCCACCACCCACCCTCCGCAAGCCGCCGACCCCGCCCGGCGTGCAGGCGAGACGCGATCGCGCACCCTTGCCAACAGGGGCTCACAGCCCACCCATGGGTCCGGTACCGGGCTGGGCCACTGCTCTTTCGGGCCGCTCGCTCGCTTCTGACCCGGGCTGGAGCGAGGTGTGTCAAGGGTGGGCCGGAGGCCCATCGGCGCAGCCGACGCGGAACGCGCCCTTGACTCACCTCGCGGAAGCCCGACACTGACCAAGAAGCGAGCGGCCCAACGGCCACTGACGAACACCGGAGCCCCCACTCACGGCGGCGCCCCCAACCCCCCCAACCCCCTCAACCCCCCAACCCCCTCAACCCCCCAACACCCTCACGCCTGCTTGATCGCAGAATCTCCGCCTTGCTGCGGTGTCCCCCCGCATGAGCACACAGTCACCCGTTCGTGCCTCTGGTGCATCCCCCGCTCCCTCGGGCACCATCTGGCCTGCACCACCTGCACAGCCGCCCCAGAAAAGTCCGGCCCACCGCAGGAAGGCCCCCCATGAAGATCCGCTCGCTGCTGACGACCCTCGCCCTCGTCGCCACCCCCGGCCTCGCCCTCGTAGGCGCCGCCCCCGACGCCTCCGCCACCACCGCCGTCACCAAGATCAGCCACGCCACCGCCACCTCGATGTTCCGCCAGTCCGGCATCACCTGGTCGTCCTCCGGCAACTGCTCCGACCGCAACAACCCCACCTGTACGTCCTTCGAGCAGCTCAACCTGGCAACCGCCCAGGGCGCCCAGACCCTCAAGAGCGCCAGCGGCTGCGCGCTCAACATCACCGGCGGCACCGAGACCGGCCACGCCTCGGGCACGTACTCCCACTGGAACGGCTACAAGCTCGACTACGGCAAGAACACGTGCGTGACGTCGTACGTCAAGAACACCTTCACGTACATCGGCCTGCGCGGCGACGGCGCCCCGCAGTACCAGTCCGGCTCCGGCAACATCTACGCCGACGAGGGCAACCACTGGGACGTCCTCTACTACAACTGCGGCGGCTGCTGACCGGGCGGCGACGGCGGTGACCGGGCCCCTCCGCATGACCCGACGCGCACTGCTGCTGGCCGCCGCCCTCGCCGCCACCCCCGGGTGGAGCGCGCGGGCGGCCGGCCCCGACCCGTACGAGACGCTGCGCGGGCGCTGGCTCGGCATCGCGCTCGGCACCGGCTACGACCCGGCCGCCGAACCGTACGCCTCCCGGCTCGCCCAACTCGGCAGGAGAGCCCGGGAGTTCCAGGCCGCCATGCTCCCCGGCCCGGCCACCCTCTGGCCCGGCCACCCCTTCGACCCGCCGTCCGGCATCACCTTCAGCTACAACCGCCTGTGGACCATGACCCAGGCGTACGTCCAGACCGGCACCGGCGTCACCGGTGACCCCGGCCTCCTCACGGACGTGTTACGCGGCCTCGACCACCTCTCCGCCACCGTCTACAACCCGGCCACCACCCGCTACGGCAACTGGTGGGAGTGGCAGATCGGCAGCCCCCGCCTACTGATGGACGTCACCGCCGCGCTGTACCCGCAGGCGGGCCCGGACCGGATCGCGGCGGCCTGCGCGGCCGTCGACCACTTCCTGCCGGACACGATGCTCACCGACTACTCCGGCACCAGCACCGGCGCCAACCGCGTCGACCTGTGCCGCTCGGTCGCCCTGCGCGGCATCCTCGGGCGGAGCCCGCAGAAGATCGCCCTCGCCCGCGACGCCCTCTCGCCCGTCTTCCCGTACGTCACCCAGGGCGACGGCCTCTACGCCGACGGGTCCTTCGTCCAGCACACCTGGGTCGCCTACTCGGGCACCTACGGCCAGGTCCTCCTCGACGGCCTCGGGCGGCTGTTCGCGCTGCTCGCCGGCTCGGAGTGGGAGATCACCGACCCCGCCCGGCAGAACGTCCTGGACAGCGTCGAGCACGCCTACGCGCCGCTGATCCACGACGGACTGGTCATGGACTGCGTCAACGGCCGCGCCATCAGCAGGGGTTATTTGCGCTCCGACGACCAGGGCATCATGCGCGGCGACCACTACCACGGGCAGGCCCTGATCGCCGCCATCGCCCTGCTCGCCGGCGGCGCGAGCCCGGCGGAACGGGAGCGGTGGTACGGCCGGATCAAGGGCTGGATCGAACGGGACACCGTCGTGCCGGTTCTGACGGCGGCTCAGTTCGGTGTGGCCGACCTCGCCCGGCTGCACACCGTCGCCGCCTCGCCCGTGCCCGCCGCCCCCGAACCCCTCGGCCACCGGCTGTTCCCCGCCATGGACCGCGCCGTCCACCGCACCCTCCGTTTCACCGCCGCCCTCGCCATGGCCAGCGACCGCATCGCCCACTATGAATGCGGCAACGGCGAGAACCCGCGCGGCTGGCACACCGGTTCCGGGATGCTCTCCTGGTGGCCCCGGGGGAGCGGCGACCAGTACACCGACTGGTACTGGCCCACCGTCGACTGGTACCGGCTGCCCGGCACCACCGTCTCCACCCGGCGGCTCGCCGACCGGGCCGGCGGCGAATGGGGCGCCCCCAGACCCGCCGTCCGCTGGGTCGGCGGCACCACCGACGGCACGTACGCGGCCGTCGGCCAGCACCTCAAGGGCCTCGGCTCCACCCTCGAGGCCCACAAGTCCTGGTTCTTCCTCGACGACGCCGTGGTCTGCCTCGGCGCCGGGATCTCCTGCGCCGACGGGGTGCCCGTGGAGACGGTCGTGGACAACCGCAACCTGGGCGAGAACGGCACCCAGTCCCTCGTACGCGGAGGGAACTGGGCCCACCTGGAGGGCCACGGCGGCTGGGTCCTGCCCCACGGCGGCGAGCTGCGCACCCTGCGCGAGGACCGCACCGGCGCCTGGGCCGACATCAACACCACCAGCAGCCCCGAACGGCGCACCCGGCGCTGGCAGATCCTCTGGCTCGACCACGGCACCGACCCGGCCGACGCCCGCTACGCCTACGTCCTGCTGCCCGGCGCCACCCGCGCCGAGACCGCCGCCCGCGCGGGCGGCCGGCACTGGCTGACCGTCCTCGCCAACGACACCACCGCCCAGGCCGTCGCCGTCCCCCGGCTGGGGCTGACGGCGTGCACCTTCTGGGGGACGGGTACGGTGGGGGAACTGACCGTCTCGGCCGGCGCGAGCGTGCTCGTCGTGCGCCGGGGCCGTACGGCCGCCCTGCGGATCAGCGAGCCACCGCGCACCGGAGCCCCCCTGGAACTGGTCTGGGACCGCCCCGTGCGCGCGGTCGCCCGGGCCGGCGAGGGTGTCGAGGTGCTGTCGGCGGGCCGCCGTCTGAGGCTCCGTGTCACTCCGGGGATGGCATGTGCCACCCATGAATGTGAGGTGACTCTCAGCTGATCGGTTTGTGGCCTCCCTACAACGGGATGCCCGCCTGACCAGTCGGAACGGCTGCACGCCCCGTTGGTTCTGTTCACTCGTACCAGGAAAACGGGCCGGAGACTGTACAGAGTCGACGGCTCGCTTTTCTTGATGTCCTTCGTAAGGTCGCTACATGACCGTTTTGGAAGAGACGACGGGTGAGCCGACCGGCGAGCCGACGGACGCGCGCGGACGGGTCGCCGAGCTGCACGAGATCCGTGCGCGGGCCGTGGCGGGTCCGAGCGAGAAGGCGACCGAGGCGCAGCACGCCAAGGGCAAGCTGACGGCACGGGAGCGGATCGAACTGCTCCTCGACCCCGGGTCCTTCCAGGAGGTCGAGCAGCTGCGCCGGCACCGGGCGACCGGTTTCGGCCTGGAGGCGAAGAAGCCGTACACCGACGGTGTGATCACCGGCTGGGGCACGGTCGAGGGCCGTACGGTCTTCGTCTACGCCCACGACTTCCGGATCTTCGGCGGCGCGCTGGGCGAGGCCCACGCCACCAAGATCCACAAGATCATGGACATGGCCATCGCGGCCGGTGCGCCGCTGGTCTCCCTGAACGACGGCGCGGGCGCCCGGATCCAGGAGGGCGTCTCCGCCCTCGCCGGCTACGGAGGCATCTTCCAGCGCAACACCAAGGCCAGCGGCGTCATCCCGCAGATCTCGGTGATGCTCGGTCCGTGCGCGGGCGGCGCCGCGTACTCCCCGGCCCTCACAGACTTCGTCTTCATGGTCCGCGAGACCTCGCAGATGTTCATCACCGGCCCCGACGTGGTCAAGGCCGTCACCGGCGAGGAGATCACCCAGAACGGCCTGGGCGGCGCCGACGTGCACGCCGAGACCTCCGGTGTGTGCCACTTCGCCTACGACGACGAGGAGACGTGCATCGCCGAGGTGCGCTACCTCCTCTCCCTGCTCCCGCAGAACAACCGCGAGAACCCCCCGCGCGCGGAGTCCTCGGACCCGGTCGACCGCCGCAGCGACGTCCTCCTGGACCTGGTCCCGGTCGACGGGAACCGGCCGTACGACATGACCAAGGTCATCGAGGAGATCGTCGACGACGGCGAGTACCTCGAGGTCCACGAGCGCTGGGCCCGCAACATCATCTGCGCCCTGGGCCGCCTGGACGGCCAGGTCGTCGGCATCATCGCCAACCAGCCCCAGGTCCTCGCGGGCGTCCTGGACATCGAGGCGAGTGAAAAAGCTGCGCGCTTCGTCCAGATGTGTGACGCTTTCAATATCCCGATCGTCACCTTCCTGGACGTCCCCGGGTTCCTCCCCGGTGTCGACCAGGAGCACGGCGGAATTATCCGGCACGGCGCGAAGCTGCTGTACGCCTACTGCAACGCGACCGTGCCGAGGATCTCGCTCATCCTGCGCAAGGCGTACGGAGGTGCCTACATCGTCATGGACTCCCAGTCGATCGGCGCCGACCTGACCTACGCCTGGCCGACGAACGAGATCGCCGTGATGGGCGCGGAGGGCGCGGCCAACGTCATCTTCCGCCGGCAGATCGCCGCGGCGCAGGACCCCGAGGTCATGCGGCAGAAGATGGTCAAGGAGTACAAGGCCGAGCTGATGCACCCGTACTACGCGGCCGAGCGCGGCCTCGTGGACGACGTCATCGACCCAGCCGAGACCCGCGAGGTGCTGATCAAGTCGCTCGCGATGCTGCACACCAAGCACGCCGACCTGCCCTCCCGCAAGCACGGCAACCCGCCGCAGTAACCCTCACGGAGACCGACACCCATGAGTACTCCTGACATCCGCGTCGAAAAGGGCCACGCCGAGCCCGAGGAAGTCGCCGCCATCACGGCCCTCCTCCTGGCCCGGGCGGCGGCCCAGCCGGCCCCCGCCCCCATCCACCGAGTCCGCGCCCGGGCAGGCTGGCGCCGCCTGGAGCGCGAGCCGGGCTTCCGGGCCCCGCACAGCTGGCACTGAGCGCCGCGCTTCGCCTGACCACGACCCCGTTCTCCTTTGGGAGGGCGGGGCCGTGGTGTGTTCAGGCGATGGTGACCCTGACGCCGGGCAGATTCAGCTTGGTGCGCCTGGTGATGGGGCCTTCCTCGGTTTCGCAGCCGATGACGGTCAGCCACTCCAGCCGTGACGGCAGGCCGGCGAATGCCGTGGGGGCGAGGCACCCGGACAGACCGAGACCGCTGAGCCCCGGACAGGCCGACACGAGCCGCCGGGGCAGATCGCGGGCGTCGAAGTCGTAGAACCACAGGCTGCGCAGGCTGGGCAGCACGGACAGTGGGGCGAGTGCGGGCAGGCGGCTCCGCGTGTCCGCGCCCACGTACAGATACGTGATGCCTTGGTACGGGGCCAGGAAGTCCAGTCGTGTCTCCGCTGTGACACCTGAGAGCCCCATCAGGGAGAGCTTCGGAAGGTCGGGGAGGCCGGGGATGCCGTTCGAGGTCGTGAGCGGCAACTGCACGTGGCGCAGCTCCGGCAGGTCCGCCAGTGCTTCCGGGTGCCGGAGCGAGGCAGTACCGATGAGGTTGATGTGATCGAGCGCGGGGAAGCGCGTCAACGAGGTCAGGTCGGCCGTGCCACGTACTCTGCATGCCAGCGACTGAAGCGCCGGGAGCGTGGGGAGGTCGGACAGGTCCTGGAGTTCGTACGCGACCCACAACCAGGTGAGCGACTCCAGCCGCACCGCCGCCGGTAGCTGGGCGGAGTGCGTCAGCTCCACCCAGCGCCCGCTCAGCGGCAGCCTGGCCATCACCCGATCGGCGTAAGCATCCGCATCGAAATACGACCATGCCTCGATGAGTGCCGAGACCACCTCGTCGCGCCGGTCCTCCGCATACCCCTCCAGCAACCCCAACGCCGCGTCGCCGCCGATCATCGCCACGGTCCGTACCGTCTGCGCCGCCGCCTTCGGTGTCAGCTCCTCCAGTGACCGGGGCATCCTGCGCAGCAGACTCGGCCCCACCGCGGCCAGCGCCGGAGGATCCGTAGGGCGCCGCGCCGGCAGCAACGCCGACACCGCCTCCTCCAACCGGTCCGCCAGCCCCTCGGAGACCTCCGGAACCGTCTCCTGACAGGCCGCCGCCAAGAGCCGTAGCTTCCTGGCGTACCGGGGCTCAGCCGCCGCCCGGTCCAGGATGCCGCCCAGCAGCTCCTCCCGCTGAGGCCGGTTCGCGTGGCCCGCCGTCATGATGATCGTCTCGCGCCACAGGTCCAGGTGCGCCCGCTCCACCAGGTTGCCGACGCGGTCCTCCTCCGCCGCCTCCTCCGCGGCCAGGTACTCCTGGAAGGTCCGGTGGACGAAGTCGAGGCGGCCCTCGGCGGGGGAGCGCAGGATGCCCGCGCGGTCCCGGAGCTGTTGCAGGACCCGCGCGCCGTCCTGTTCGTCCAGGTGCCGCATCCCCCGCAGCTTCCGGCCCACGTGCACCGCGGCCTGCTCGAGCCCGATCTCGCTGCGGTTGTTGTCCGACAGCCGCCACGCCAGGTCCCGGAGCAGCACCAGCTTGTCGTTCAGGCTCAGCCGGCCGTCCACCGCGCTCGGCACGTGACGGTCCGCGTCCCGCTCGTGGACCAGCGTGTGCAGCGCGTCGCGGTACAGCTCCATGCGGTCCCGGGGCAGCCGGCTGCCCCGGTCGAGGTGCATCGCGCACAGCATCGCCGCCAGCAACGGCGTACCGGCGAGGGACTGGAGGTGCGGTCGGTCCTTCAGGCTGGTCAGCAACGACTGCTCGTAGTGCGGGAGTTCGTCCGCCCGGCAGGGCAGGTCGTCGTCCAGTTCGCGCACCGCCCGGTGCCACTGCCGGACGAAGGCCGCGAGGTCGGGCGGGGTCATGCGGTCCAGGTGGAGCGCGGTGAACCGCTCCCGGCGCAGCCAGTCCGCGCGGGCGGCGGCGGGGCGGGAGGTGACGACGACCCGCGCCGACCCGTACGCGGTCAGCAGGCCCCGCAGCCAGTCGCGGACCCCCCGTCGCTCGCCGTCCAGCAGTTCGTCCACGCCGTCGATCAGCAACAGGGCCCTGCCGTCGACGAGTTGGCGTTCCACCCACGCCTTCGGCATGACCCCGGTGATCTGCCCCGCCACCGAGTCCAGCATCGCCTCCGGCTTCGGCAGCTCCCGGCCGCTGTACTCGCGCAGCTTCACGAACACCGGTGTCAGGCCGTTCCAGTCCGCGAGTTCCCCGGTGAACGCGCCCCGCGCGGCCGTGATCGCCAGCCAGCGCAGCAGCGTCGTCTTGCCGGAGCCCGCCTCGCCCCGCAGCAGGACCCGGGACGCTCCGCCGAGCGCCGACTCCACCCGCATGCCGGCGCTCTCGGTGCCGGGCTCCTCCCAGTCGCTCATGTCGGACCGCGGCACCGGCAGCGAGCGGGCCGGGCGGCGCCGGTCGCCGTCGTCCCCCGTGGCCCGCAGGCTCACGTACGCCACCGACAGCCGTACCCGCGCGCCCGCGCGGTCGGACGTGCGCCGGTACAGCTCGACCTCGTCCAGCGTCGTGCTGACCAGCTCCAGGTAGCGGCGCCGGAAATCGCCGTCCCGGTCCGTGCCCTCCGGGGCGAACAGGGAGCGGTCGGGGAGCCGTTCCAGCACCCGGGCGATCTCGCTGCCCAAAGACGTCGTACGGCCCAGGAGTTCGGTCAGCGCGCGTTCCTCGAAGACCGGCAGCCCGCGCACGATCCGCACGTAGTACTCGACGCACTCGGTGAACAGCAGCTCGTACAGGCGCGTTTCGGCTTCGCCGAGGCCGGCCGGCGGGCGTACCGCCCTGGTGATCTTGCGTACGATCTCCGCCGGGTTCACGTCCGCCGCGAGCACCGCCTCGTCGGAGAGGTCCGCCGCCTCGAACGTGTCGCACACCCCGTCGATCACGGCCTGCCGGGCGCTCTCGTCCAGGCCGGGGAACTCCCGTTCCAGGAAGGGCGCCAGCCGGTCGTACACCGCGTCCGCGATCTCCTCGAACTGCCGGTGCACCCCCCGCTGGAAGCGCAGCCCGGACACCCGCAGCCGGATCAGCCCGGCCATGTCCAGCCGCCGTTCCTGTTCCCGCCGCCTCCCGCCGAGCCACAACTGCGCCGCGGTCTTCGCCACGGTCGTGCCCAGTCGTAGCGCCGCCGCTGCCTCAGCGCTCAATGCCCGCTCCCTCGACATACATGGCCGGGGGCATTGTCACCCGTCGCGCTGCCTCTCGTCCCGCTTTCGCAGCCACGGGTCCAGCGGCAGGGACAGCGTGGCCACGCAGACCGCCGGCCACAGGGAGGTCAGCCGCAGACCCGGGGTCCACAGCGGCAGCAGGACGGCGGTCAGGAACGTGGTCAGCCAGCCGAGGAGCAGCGGGCCGCGCAGCCGTGCCCGCAGCGGGAACAGCAGGGCCGAGGACACCAGCGCGCTCGGCACCAGCAGCAGCGCCGCCCACAGCAGCGCGCGCCAGCCGTCGACCTCGATCACATGCATGGGACCCGCCCGTACGTACCACGACAAAGGCTCCTGTCCTCAAGGAAGAGCGACAGGAGCCCGCGTCGGTTGCCCGCGGGGCCGGGTTACCGCAGCCGTGCCATCAGGGCGTGCTCGACGAGCGTGATGAGGGCGCTCTTGGCGTCGGCGCGGTGGCGGGCGTCGGTGGTGATGATGGGGGTGTCGGGGCCGATCTGGAGTGCTTCGCGGACTTCGTCGGGGCTGTAGGGCTGTTGTCCGTCGAAGCCGTTGAGGGCGATGACGAAGGGGAGGCCGCTGTTCTCGAAGTAGTCGACGGCGGGGAAGCAGTCGGCGAGGCGGCGGGTGTCGACGAGGACGATGGCGCCGATGGCGCCGCGGACCAGGTCGTCCCACATGAACCAGAAGCGGTCCTGTCCGGGGGTGCCGAACAGGTAGAGGATGAGGTCCTGGTCCAGGGTGATGCGGCCGAAGTCCATGGCCACCGTGGTGGTGGTCTTGTCTCCGGTGTGGGTGAGGTCGTCGATGCCGGCCGACGCGGACGTCATGACGGCCTCTGTGCGCAGCGGGTTGATCTCCGAGACGGCGCCGACGAACGTGGTCTTGCCCACGCCGAAGCCGCCCGCCACCACGATCTTCGCGGAGGTGGTGGAGCGGGAAGGACCGCCGCTAGAGCTTGCGAAGTCCACTGAGCACCCTTTCGAGCAGTGTCACGTCTGGCTGGCCACCGGCGTTCTCGTCGCCGCCGGGCTGATGGATGGCGACCAGGCCCGCCTCCGCCAAGTCGGCGACGAGGATCCTGGCCACGCCGAGGGGGATCGTCAGCAGGGCCGAGATCTCGGCCACCGACTTGATCTCCCGGCACAGGTTGCAGATCCGCTGATGCTCGGGCAGCTGGCCCTGCATCTGGTGCGGAGCGGCGGTGGTGTGCACCAGTGCCTCGATGGCGAGCTGGTAGCGCGGGCGGGTCCGGCCGCCGGTCATGGCGTACGGACGCACCAGGGGGTTGTTCGACGCCGAGGCCGGGGCCGGCTCGGGACGGCGCTGCGGCTGGACCGGCTGGATGCGCGGCGCCTGCGGCTGGTCGTACGGCGGCTGGTTGTACGGGCCCGGGCCCTGCGGGGTGTAGGGCCGGCGGTGGTCGGGGGTGGAGGGGAATCCGTACGGGTTCGCCGAGCCGTCGGTCGGACCCTGTGCAGGGCCGTACGACCAATTGCCCGTAGACGAACCGCCTGGGGGTGTTGCCACTTTCTCCTCCTCCGAACTGCGCCGGGCACCCATCCCTGTGGAAGCCGCGTCCCGAAACCTTACGGCCCCGGGACACGTATACGCATCGTCCGATTACTAGTTGAGAAGGCTTCCCTGGAGCTCCGCGCGGAGATCCGGGGTGAGAACCGTGCCCGCGCGGTCCACCAGGAGGGCCATCTCGTACCCGATGAGCCCGATGTCCGCCTCCGGGTGGGCCAGCACCGCGAGGGACGACCCGTCGGAGATGGACATGATGAAGAGGAATCCTCGCTCCATCTCCACAACCGTCTGGTTCACGCTGCCGCCCTCGAAGATGCGCGAGGCACCGGCGGTCAGCGAGGTCAGACCGGAGGCGACGGCCGCGAGCTGGTCGGCGCGGTCGCGGGGAAAGCCTTCGGACATCGCCAGAAGGAGTCCGTCGGCGGAGACCACCACCGTGTGGGACACCCCCGGGGTGTTGTCCACGAAGTTGGTGATCAACCAGTTCAGGTTCTGTGCCGCCTGGCTCATCGGGCTCACACTAACGCTCCTGGTCGTAGGTGCTGTCAGGACCGAAGCCCTGGCCGTTCGTATCACTGCCTGCGCTGCGCCCGCGCTGGACGCCCCGACGCAGGTTGCTCAGCCTGCCCCGGACGTCCTCCGGGGCGCGGGAGACCTGTGGGCCTCCCTGGGGGGTGGATTCGGCGGAACCCTCGACCAGGTTGGCCTTGGGCACCCGCCGCGGCAGGCCGGAGGCGGTGACCCCGCCTGCCTTGGGCTTCCTGAGCTGCGCGGCCTGCTGCCACCGCTCGTCGTTCGCCGACCGCCAGTCGCCGTCGCCGCCCGTGCCCTGCGTGCTCCCCGGTGCCGGGGACGCCGCTTCCTGCCGCACGCGCGCCGTGCCGTTCGCGTTCGCGGAGCCGGCGCCCTGTGAGCCGCTCGCGGCGGAGCCACGGCGGGGCAGCCCGGCATCGGTCAGCTCGTGCGCGGCGGGAGAGTCCGTGCCCGGACGGTCGAAGCCTACG
The DNA here is from genome assembly GCF_040636485.1 of Streptomyces sp. NPDC038707. Taxonomy (NCBI): domain Bacteria; kingdom Bacillati; phylum Actinomycetota; class Actinomycetes; order Kitasatosporales; family Streptomycetaceae; genus Streptomyces; species Streptomyces sp. NPDC038707. Next base: position 218,105 of record NZ_JBEZUP010000011.1, on the reverse strand, counting down.
CCGTTCCGCTCATCCGCGTCAGCGGCCTGCGGGGTTTCCGCCTCCGGAGCGTACTGGGCCGGATAGCCGTTCTGGTAACCGTCCTGCTGCGGCCAGTCGTCCTGGTAGGACGGCTGCGGGGCGGGCTCGGCGTAGGGCGCCGGGGCCTCAGGGTAACCACCGTCGGCCAGGAAGCCCTCGGGCTGCGGCACCTCACCGGTCGGCGCGTAGTACTGCTCGTCGTACGCCTGCGGGTACGGCCGCTCGTACGATCCGCTGTGCGGCTCCTCGTACGAGCCGGTGGACTGCTCCTGGTACGAGCCGGTGGGCTGCTCCTGGTACGACCCGGTGTGCTGCTCCTCGTACGAGCCGGTGTGCTGCTCCTCGTACGCCGGCGTCTCGTACGACGCCTGCTGCGGCTGCTCCTGATACGCCTGCTGCCGGCCGGTGAACGGGTCCTGGTAGGGGGCCTCGGCACTCTCGTGCTGCGGCTCGGCGTGCGGCCGGCCGTGCTGGGCCTCCAGCGCGGCGCGGCGCTCCTCGCGCATCCGGGTGCGGCCGATGGGGTTCAGCTCCCGGCCGCCGTCGGGGGTCTCGGTGTAGCGACTGTCGTCGAAGCCCAGCTCGGCGGCGGTGCGCACGGGCTGCTGCGGAACGCTGAAGTCCCCACCCTGGAACTGCTGCTCCGGGATGATCTGCGAGACGGTGAACTCCTCGCGCTCCAGCGGGGCCTCGCCGCCACCGCCGTGCGTGATCGCGTCCGGCAGCATGACCAGGGACGTCGTACCGGCCTGCTCGCCCGAGGGGCGCAGCTGGACCCGGATGCCGTGCCGGTCGGACAGCCGGCCGACCACGAACAGGCCCATGCGCTGCGAGATCGCGGCGTCCACGGTCGGCGGGTTGGCCAGCTTGTGGTTGATGTCCGCGAAGTCCTCCGCGGTCAGACCGATGCCCTTGTCGTGGATCTCGATCATCACGCGGCCGTCGGGCAGCCGGGTCGCCGTGACCCGGACCTTGGTCTGCGGAGAGGAGAACGTGGTGGCGTTCTCCAGCAGCTCGGCCAGCAGGTGCACCAGGTCGGTGACCGCACGGCCGTGGATCTCGGCCTCCGGCACCCCGGACAGCTCGATGCGCTCGTACTGCTCCACCTCGGAGGAGGCCGCGCGCAGCACGTCGACCAGCGGCACCGGCTGGTCCCAGCGGCGGCCGGGCTCCTCGCCGGCGAGGACCAGCAGGTTCTCGCCGTTGCGGCGCATACGGGTGGCCAGGTGGTCCAGCTTGAAGAGGTTCTCCAGCTGGTCCGGGTCGGCCTCGTTGTTCTCCAGATCGGTGATCAGGGTCAACTGGCCCTCGATCAGCGACTGGTTGCGGCGCGAGAGGTTGGTGAAGATCGCGTTGATGTTGCCCCGCAGCAGCGCCTGCTCGGAGGCGAGCCGGACCGCCTCGCGGTGCACCTGGTCGAAGGCGCGGGCGACCTCGCCGATCTCGTCCTTGCTGGTGATGGGGATCGGCTCGACCCGGGTGTCGACCCGGCCGGGGTCGGTGCGGGAGAGCTGGTCGACCAGCATCGGAAGCCGCTGCTCGGCGATGCCGAAGGCGGCGTTGCGCAGCCGGCGCATCGAGCGGCTCATCTGCCGGGCCACCATGCCGGCCAGGATGAACGCGGCCAGCAGACCGATGACGACGACGGCGCCGGTGATCAGGGCGGAGGTCTTGGCGTCGTCGGCGATGCCGGACGCCTCGCTCACCGCCTTGTCGGCCAGGTCCGTCTCGATCTGGTGGTAGGCCTTGTACTTCAGCGTGTTGACCGCCCACCAGTTGGCGGTGGTGATGCCCTTGGCGGCCAGCCCCTGGCGGGTGAGCGCGCCGGTGTCCTTCATGGTGGCCAGCGCCGTGACCATGTCGGTCGGGTCCGCCGGCGGGGCGACGTACTTCGGGTCCTCCGCCTTGGCCTTGCGGGCCAGCGCGGCGGCGTCCGTCTGGATCTTCGACGTGGCGTCTTCCAGCTTCTGCGCGTCGGCCGCGGTGCCACCGCCCTTGTACTCCTCCAGCGCGATGCGCTCCAGGTAGGCGTACGAGGACAGGGAGATCTGCTGGGACGCCAGGTTCGGGGCGTCCGGGCCGGGCTTGACCAGCAGATGGGTGCCGATCGACCGCTCCAGCGACAGTGCCGCCTTGGTCAGCGACATCGCGTAGACGGTACGGCCGTAGGAGGTGATGTTTCCGGTGCCCAGACCGAGTTCGTTGGCGAACTCCATCAGCGGGTGGATGACCTCGACGTAGCCTTCCTCGGTCTTCACGCCGGTCATCCGGGAGGTGAACGCGGCCTGCCGCAGCCGGGCCAGCCCGGGCTCGGCCTCGTGGAACAGCGTCAGCCGACGCTTGATGCCCGACTTGTCCGGCGCGCTCTTCGCGGCTTCCTCGAACGCGTCGGCGGCCCGGTCGGTGGCCTTGCGGGCGTTGTCGACGACCGCCTTGCTCTGGGCGTCCTTCTTGTTCAGGAGCAGCGGCTCGGCGCTGACGTCGCGCTCGTTCTCCAGGGCGTCGGCGTAGGAGAGGGCGGCGCGCACCAGACGGGCGGTGTTCTCGGCGTCGCGGGCCTCCTGCCAGGTGTCGATCGAACTCTTCACCTGGAAGCCGCCCATGACGAGGCCGACCAGCACGGGTATGAGCAGGATCGCGTTCAGCCGGGTCGGCACCCGCCAGTTCCGCGGGGAGAGACGGCCACCGGACGCCGGAGCCGCCGCCGGCTGCGCGCCGGTGACGGGGGTGGGCGCCGCAGCGCGCGGCGGCGGGGTGAAGTTGCCCCGTGCCGACGGCTCGGGACCGTTCTTGCTTCGCCTCACTCGACCAACAACCTCTCGGCGGTCGGCACCTACGTCGTGCCGCAGTCTCTCAGAGCCCGGTCCGCGACAGACCACTACGGAGTACGTCTTCGACCATTGGGCAGTTCAGGCATTCCAGCACGTGGACCAGCGCGATTCCAAACAGCGGGAGCCTGTGGTGGAGCCGTTGTAAACGCCAGATAAAACGGTCATAAAGAGCGAGACTTGTCAAAAGGCGGGGGGTTCGTGCGCGCAGCGGCACCGTTCGACCGCGTGGCGTGGTGATACCCGGGCATTCCTCTGCCGAACTGTTATGAACCCCGGAGCCGACCGTGTCAAAGGCCACAGCCGGCTCCGAAACCTCTACGACAACTGCCGTAAAGCCCGACGCACTTGACCGCTACTTCAAGCGTGCCATCAGGGCGTGCTCGACGAGCGTGATGAGGGCGCTCTTGGCGTCGGCGCGGTGGCGGGCGTCGGTGGTGATGATGGGGGTGTCGGGGCCGATCTGGAGTGCTTCGCGGACTTCGTCGGGGCTGTAGGGCTGTTGTCCGTCGAAGCCGTTGAGGGCGATGACGAAGGGGAGGCCGCTGTTCTCGAAGTAGTCGACGGCGGGGAAGCAGTCGGCGAGGCGGCGGGTGTCGACGAGGACGATGGCGCCGATGGCGCCGCGGACCAGGTCGTCCCACATGAACCAGAAGCGGTCCTGTCCGGGGGTGCCGAACAGGTAGAGGATGAGGTCCTGGTCCAGGGTGATGCGGCCGAAGTCCATGGCCACCGTGGTGGTGGTCTTGTCTCCGGTGTGGGTGAGGTCGTCGATGCCGGCCGACGCGGACGTCATGACGGCCTCTGTGCGCAGCGGGTTGATCTCCGAGACGGCGCCGACGAACGTGGTCTTGCCCACGCCGAAGCCGCCCGCCACCACGATCTTCGCGGAGGTGGTGGCCCGGCCCGCGTCAGAGCTTGCGAAGTCCACTGAGCACCCTTTCGAGCAGCGTCACATCCGGAGCGCCGCCGTTGTTCTCGTCGCCACCAGGCTGGTGGATGGCGACCATGCCGGCCTCGGCGAGGTCGGCCACCAGGATCCGGGCCACACCGAGCGGCATGTTCAGCAGGGCCGAGACCTCGGCCACCGACTTGACCTCACGGCACAGGTGGCAGATGCGCTGGTGCTCCGGGAGCAGCCCCATGAGCACGGCCGGGTCGGCCGTGGTGCTGATCAGCGCCTCGATGGCGAGCTGGTAGCGGGGCCGGGTCCGGCCGCCGGTCATGGCGTAGGGCCTCACCAGCGGCTGGTCGCCCTCGTCCCCGTACGGCTCCGCGTACGGATCATGATGGGCGGTGGGCGGGGTCATGAATCCTCCGGGCGGGACAGCTAGTTGGTCAGTCAAGCCGTCTGACGGGGCCGGTGGGGGGATTGTGGCGGCCGGACGGTGTTTTCGTGAGGTGGGTGGTGCCGGGGCCGGTCAGTGGAGCAGACTGCCCTGGAGTTCGGCGCGCAGGTCCGGGGTGAGTACCGCACCCGCGCGGTCGACGAGCAGTGCCATCTCGTAACCGACGAGACCGATGTCCGCCTCGGGATGGGCCAGCACCGCGAGGGACGACCCGTCCGAGATGGACATCAGGAAGAGGAACCCGCGCTCCATCTCGACGACCGTCTGTGCCACGGTGCCGCCCTCGAAGATCCGGGACGCCCCGGCCGTCAGCGAGGTCAGCCCGGAGGCGACGGCCGCCAGCTGGTCGGCGCGGTCCCTCGGGAAGCCTTCGGACATCGCCAGCAGAAGGCCGTCGGCGGAGACCACCACCGTGTGGGACACCCCGGGGGTGTTGTCCACGAAGTTGGTGATCAACCAGTTCAGGTTCTGTGCCGCCTGGCTCATCGGACTCAACTAACGCTCCTGCTGGTGAGTGGGGCTCGGGAAGCTGCCGGTCTGGCCGCTGCCGGCCTGACGGCCCTGAGCGATGCCCCGACGGAGATTGGTCAGCCGGCCGCGTACGTCATCGGGCGCACGCGAGACCTGCGGACCGCTTTGGTGCTGTTGCTGCTGGGCGGTGCCGGGCACGAGGTTCGCCCGGGGCACGCGGCGCGGCAGGCCGGAGGTGGTGACCCCGCCCGCGGCGGGCTGCCGCACGCGCTCGGCCTGCCGGACGAGTTCGTCGTTCGGCGAGGTGCGCCAGGAGCCGGTGTTCGGCCCGGACCGCTGCGGGGCGGACGCGGGTGACTGCGGCTGCGTCTGTGGCGACGCGGGCGCGTTCTCCTGCTGCTGCTGGAACCAGTTGGTCTCCAGCGTGTCGAACAGCGGGGTACGGCCGTCTCCCGGACCGCTGGCCGGCGGCAGGGCCTCCGGCTCGGTGCGGGCCGGACGCTGTTGCTGCGGAGCGGCCGGGCGCGGGGCGCCGAAGTCGTCGTGGCCGGCCGGCCGCGGGCGCTCGAACTGCCCGGTGTGGCCGGGGTCCGGACGCCCGGGCAGGGCGTGCCGGCCGGTGGAGCCGCCGTCGAAACCGCCGTCGGCACCGCTGTCGTACGCCTGCGGGGCCTGCGGCGCCGGGAACTGGCCCGTGTGCCGGTCACCGTGGTCCGGCCGGCCGGCGCCCGGGGCGCCGAACACGTCGGAGCGGGCGAACGAACCGGTGTCCTGCGGGGTGCCGGGACCGTCGAAGGGCCCCGCCTGCCGCTCGGCGTCCGGACGCGCGAACCGGCCCGTGTGCCGGGCGTTGTCGAGCTGCGGGAACTGGCCCGTCTGCTGCGGGGTGTCGACCTGCGGGAACTGGCCGGTCTGCTGCGGGGTGTCGAGCTGCGGGAACTGGCCGGTCTGCTGTGCGTTGTCGAGCTGCGGGAACTGGCCCGTCTGGCGGAGGTCGTCCGGGCGGGCGAACTGGCCGGTCTGCTGGGCCGAGTCGCCCGCGCCGGGCAGCTCCGGACGGGGGAACTCACCCGTCGCGGCCGGGCCCTGGGCGTCGACGCGGGGCATCTCCGCGGTCGCACCCGGACCCTGCCGGTCGTCCACGCGCGGCATGTGCGCGGTCCGCGCCGGGTCCCGCTCGTCGTGGCCGCGCGGGGTGTCCAGCGCGTCCCGGGACAGCGGGGCCTGGTCGGCGGCCCAGCCCGGAGTGCGGGACTGCGGCTCCCCGCCGGGCAGTTCGGCCCGCGGGCCGCCGCGCGGCGGCAACTGGGGCCGGCGTCCCTGGTCGGCCGGCTTGCCGGACCGCTTGCGGCCGCCGTCGCCGCCGCCGAAGAGGTCCTGCTGCTGCGCACCGTTCGGGTGGGCGGCCTGCAGGCCCTGCGGCGCACCCGGCGCCTGGCCGCCGAAGCCGCCCGCGCCGGAACCGGCCGGCATCCGGCCGCCCTGCTGCGGCGCGGCACCGGGGCCGCCCTGCGGACCGCGCGCTCCGCCCGGCGCACCGGGACGTCCGCCCTGGCCCGGGTTGGGCAGCGCGGCGCGGGGACCCTGGCCGGGACCGGCCTGGCCGCGCGGGGCCGGACCGCCGCCGAGCAGACCGCCGCCGGCCGGGGCGCCACCGTGGTTTCCGGCCTGCCGCCGGGCCGCGGCCGCACCGGCGGCGGCCTGCGCGGCGGCCGGACCACCGGTCGGCACGGGGCCGCCGGGCTTGCCCGGAACCGGCTTCTTGTCGCCCTGGGCGACGTCCACCGGCAGCATGACCAGCGCGGTCGTACCACCGGAGTCGGACGGGCGCAGCTGGATGCGGATGCCGTGCCGCTGCGAGAGCCGGCCGACCACGAACAGGCCCATGCGGCGGGACACGGACACGTCCACGGTGGGCGGCGAGGCGAGCCGCTCGTTGATCGCCGCGAGGTCCTCGGGGGACAGGCCGATACCGGTGTCGTGGATCTCGATCAGGACGCGGCCGTCGGGCAGCGCGTGACCGGTGACCTTGACCTTGGTCTGCGGGGAGGAGAAGGAGGTCGCGTTCTCCAGCAGCTCGGCGAGCAGGTGCACGAGGTCGTTGACGACCCGGCCGGCGACCTGGGTGGTGGGGACGGAGGCCAGCTCGATGCGCTCGTACTGCTCCACCTCGGACGCGGCGGCACGGAGCACGTCGACCAGCGGCACCGGGCGGGTCCAGCGGCGGCCCGGCTCCTCACCGGCGAGCACGAGGAGGTTCTCGCCGTTACGGCGCATACGGGTCGCGAGGTGGTCCAGCTTGAACAGCGAGGACAGCTGGTCCGGGTCGGCCTCGCGGGACTCCAGCTCGGAGATCAGCGAGAGCTGACGCTGGATCAGACCCTGGGAGCGGCGCGAGAGGTTGGTGAACATCGCGTTGACGTTGCCCCGCAGCAGGGCCTGCTCGGCGGCGAGGCGGACCGCCTCGCGGTGCACGTCGTCGAAGGCCGCGGCCACCTGGCCGATCTCGTCCCGGGAGTGCACGCCGACCGACTCCACGGAGGTGTCCACGTCCTGCGGGTCGGACTCGGAGAGCTGCTTGACCAGCTCGGGCAGGCGGTCCTGGGCGACCTTGGTCGCGGTCTCCTGGAGCCGGCGCAGCGAGCGGATCATGGAGCGGGCCACGACGAACGCGCCGACCAGCGAGACACCGAGCACGAGCAGGATCAGCGCACCGGAGATGATGGCCTCACGCTGGGTGGCGCTCTTCAGCTCGCGGGCCTTCTGCTCCATCTCCTCCAGGAGCGTGTGCTCGATCTTCTTCATCTGCTCGATCTTGGTCGAGCTGTCGTCCACCCAGTCCTTGTAGGAGCGCGCCGGCAGCTGCTGGAGGCCGTCGGGGGACTCGAAGGAGCGCTTGGCGTAGGTGTCGGCCGCCTCGATCGTCGGGTTGCCCTCGTCGATCGGCTTCAGCAGCTCCTCGGTGTTCTGGTCGGCGTAGATCTTCCGGAAGATCGCCAGCTCGGAGTTCTCGCTCTCGTACGCCGACTGGCCGTAGAGACGGTCGTTCTCGGTGAGGTCGCCCTTGGTGGAGGGGGTGGCCGGCAGCGCGGCGGCGATCATGGCCCGCTGCACGGAGGCGTACTCCTTGGCGGTGGAGAAGGCCGCCAGGGCACGGGTGCGGGAGATCATCTCCGGGTTGCTGGACGCCTCGGCCATGTCCTGGGAGAGGCCGATGAGCTGGGTGATCAGACGGTGGTACGACTCGACCGTCTGGGAGGCGTTCCGCTCCGACGCGTACGCCTTCTGGCGGATCTTGGCCAGGTCGTCCAGCTGGTTGGCGAGGCCGACGAGCGCGTCGCGCACGCCCTGGAGCTTGCCGTCCTTGCTCGCCGCGTCGATCTTCTCGGAGTCGTCGAGGAAGTCGTCACGGGCCCGGTCGGTCTTCTGCTGGTAGGCCTTGATCTGGTAGTCGTTCGCGTTCAGGCCGCCGCGCGCCAGCGGGCCGGCGGACTGGTCGCGCTCCTCCTGGAGCGCCGCGGCCAGCTCGGTGGCCTGCTTGGTCATCTCCGTCAGCAGCTTCATGTTGTCGAGCTGCTGGATGTCGTTCAGGTTCTCGTTGATGCGCAGGGCGCCCAGCGAGGTGGCCGCGACCACGGGGAGGGCGAGCAGCGAGACCAGGCGGGTGGAGATGCGCCAGTTACGCAGGGCCAGCCGGGAACCGGGGCCGGTGGAACCGCCCGGGGCGGGCTTCACCGTCGGCGTGGGGGCGCCGGAGGGGGCGGTCTTCGCGGGGGCCGTCGGGGTGGGGGCGCCGGGGCGTCCGCCGCCGTCCTTGGCCGGGGCCGGTCCCGGCTTCTGGGCGTGCTGGGGCGTTGAACCGCGGTCGGTCCCGCCGTGCGGCTCCGGCTCCGCCGAAGCGCTGCCATCCCTCTTGAAACGTCCCTGCACTAGCGTCGCAACCTCTGGACCAGGCGCCCCTCCGGGTGAACGGAGGGACACGGTGTCGGCGTTGTGGGGAGCGCCCTGAATACGCCCCCCGGGTGGTCTTGAGTGACCGGCGCTGGCTTCCCCCTGTCTCGCCGCCACTCGGCGCTGTGTCGCGCCCCCTGTGCGCCGGCTCGATCCCGCGGCGGTCCGTGGAATTCCAGCACAGTGCAGGATCTCCAACAAGGGCAGCGGGCCGAGCTGTGACCTCTGTGACAACGTGTGAGTGGTGGGTTACCAGCCGTGGAGTCAGTTTCGGTCGAAAACGGTCATACTCCGGCGAGTTGCCGGTCGGGGGCAGGTGTCCCAGTCGACATGATCAGGAGCGGAATGATGGCTTCAGGTGCCCAATGTCCGTTTAGTTAGGCCCGGTTGACGGCCGGAATTGACCGGTTTGCCCATGAGTTGGTGAGCAAACTCACACACTTCTCGGGGACAGTTGGCGACTTCGTCGGGGAATCGGATGTTTAGCCTGACGCTTTACAAGACGGACGACTCTGCCCACCCACTCCCCCAGAGGGGACAGGACGACAACGGTGAAGACGACGATGATGTTCCGCAAGATAGCCAACCCGCGACGCACGACCCTGGCGCACCTGAAGGACGCCGGCGAGCTGCACACGCCCGAGCTGCCGGAGCACTCCGTCGACCTCCCCGCCCAGACTGCCAACCCCCGGCGCACCGTCCTCATGGACGTCCCGGTGGGCTCGGGAGCCCCGGCCGGCGAGTGACCGACGAGCTTCACCGGGCGCGGCCGCGGGGATCGCACGACGATCCCTCCGGCCGCGCCCGTCTGTACGGGCACGGGTGCGAGTACGCGCTTCGCCGCCGGTCCGGCCGAGCCGCCCACAACCCCGTGACCCTTTCTGACCTGCGGCGACACCCCCAGCAGAGGTGAGCGTCCTATAGCTCCGATAACCTGGGGCGTCAATACGCCGGTTCTCAGTGAGGGGCGCGAGCATCCCGTGCGCATCGCCAGGTTCTCCATCGACGGGAACGTAGCCTTCGGCGCGGTCGAGGGCGACAAGCAGGACGAACTCGTCCTCGACATCATCAAGGGCATCCCGTTCGCGGACTTCGAACTGTCCGGGACGAAGGTGCCGCTCAGCAAGGTCAGGCTGCTCCCGCCGGTGCTCCCCAACAAGGTCGTGGCCTTCGGCCGCAACTACGCCGAGCACGCGCGCGAACTGGGCAACGAGGTGCCCGAGGCACCGTTCGCCTTCTTCAAGCCGTCCACCTCGGTGATCGGCCCCGGCGACGAGATCCAGTACCCGTCGTTCTCCCAGGAGCTGCACCACGAGGCCGAGCTGGCCGTCGTCATCGGCCGCATGTGCCGCGAGGTCCCGCGCGACCGCGTCAAGGACGTCGTCCTCGGCTACACCTGCGCCAACGACGTCACCGCCCGCGACGTCCAGAAGCGCGAGAAGCAGTGGGCCCGGGCCAAGGGCTTCGACAGCTCCTGCCCGCTCGGCCCCTGGGTGGAGACGGACCTGGACCTCGCCCGCGCGAACGACCTGACCATCCAGCTCACCGTCAACGGCGAACAGCGCCAGCTGGGCCGTACGAGCGAGATGATCCACTCCATCGAGGACCTGGTCGTCAACATCTCGGAGGCCATGACGCTGCTCCCCGGCGACGTCATCCTCACCGGAACCCCCGCGGGGGTCGGCCCCCTGAACGTCGGCGACGAGGTCGCCGTCACCATCGAAGGCATCGGCACTCTCACCAACAAGGTTGTCAAGCGTGGCTAGCGCACCTGTACGCGTCCGTTTCTGCCCCTCGCCCACCGGTAACCCGCACGTGGGCCTGGTGCGCACCGCCCTGTTCAACTGGGCCTTCGCCCGGCACCACCAGGGCACCCTGGTCTTCCGCATCGAGGACACCGACGCGGCCCGCGACTCCGAGGAGTCCTACCAGCAGCTCCTCGACGCGATGCGCTGGCTCGGCTTCGACTGGGACGAGGGCCCCGAGGTCGGCGGCCCGCACGCGCCGTACCGCCAGTCGCAGCGGATGGACATCTACCAGGACGTCGCCCGCAAGCTGCTGGACGGCGGCTACGCCTACCACTGCTACTGCTCCCAGGAGGAGCTGGACACCCGCCGCGAGGCCGCCCGCGCCGCGGGCCGGCCCTCCGGCTACGACGGCCACTGCCGCGAGCTGACCGCCGAGCAGGTCGAGCAGTACCAGGCGCAGGGCCGCGAGCCCATCGTCCGCTTCCGGATGCCGGACGAGACGATCACGTTCACCGACCTGGTCCGCGGCGAGCTGACCTTCACCCCGGAGAACGTGCCCGACTACGGCATCGTCCGCGCGAACGGCGCCCCGCTGTACACGCTGGTCAACCCGGTCGACGACGCCCTGATGGAGATCACCCACGTCCTGCGCGGCGAGGACCTGCTCTCCTCCACCCCGCGCCAGATCGCGCTGTACAAGGCGCTGATCGAGCTGGGCATCGCCAAGGACGTCCCGCGGTTCGGCCACCTGCCGTACGTGATGGGCGAGGGCAACAAGAAGCTGTCCAAGCGCGACCCGCAGTCCTCGCTGAACCTCTACCGCGAGCAGGGCTTCCTGCCCGAGGGCCTGCTCAACTACCTCTCCCTGCTCGGCTGGTCGCTCTCCGCGGACCAGGACATCTTCACGATCGAGGAGATGGTCCGGGCCTTCGACATCGCCGACGTGAACCCCAACCCGGCCCGCTTCGACCTGAAGAAGTGCGAGGCCATCAACGGCGACCACATCCGCATGCTCGAGGTGAAGGAGTTCACCGAGCGCTGCCGGCCGTGGCTGCGGGCCCCGTTCGCACCGTGGGCGCCGGAGGACTTCGACGAGACCAAGTGGCAGGCGATCGCCCCGCACGCCCAGACCCGCCTGAAGGTCCTGTCGGAGATCACCGACAACGTCGACTTCCTGTTCCTGCCCGAGCCGGTCTTCGACGAGGCGAGCTGGACCAAGGCGATGAAGGAGGGCTCCGACGCCCTGCTGCGCACCGCCCGGGAGAAGCTGGAGGCGGCCGACTGGTCCTCGGCCGAGGCGCTGAAGGAGGCCGTCCTGGCGGCCGGCGAGGCGCACGGCCTCAAGCTCGGCAAGGCCCAGGCCCCGGTCCGGGTGGCCGTCACCGGCCGCACCGTCGGCCTGCCGCTGTTCGAGTCCCTGGAGATCCTGGGCAAGGAGAAGACCCTGGCCCGGATCGACGCGGCCCTGGCCAGGCTCACCGCGTAAACCGGCCCACCACGCCTGAGGGGCGGCCCCCGGACCTCCGGGCGCCGCCCCTCAGGCGTGTGTCACTGAGCGTCGGCTTCGTCCACCAGGTAGTGACTCTCGTCGAAGATCTCCAGCACGACGACGACCATGACCGCGCCGGCCACCATGTACTCCAGCATGACGCCGGGGGCCACATAGGCCTTGCGCAGGTGCTCGTCGGGGCCCAGCTGCGCGGTCGAGGTCTTCCGGAACGGATCGCGAGCCAGTACGCGGACGGCCCTGTCCAGCTGCGCACGGCGCTCTGCGGGCAGCGCGTCGTAGGTGGCACGGGCCTCGACGGTGAACTGGACGCGGTACTCGTTCATGTCCCTCAGTGTGCCAGCCGCATGGCGGTACCGTCGGTCGTATGACGATCAGAGCCGTCGTCTGGGACGTGGACGACACCCTCTTCGATTACACGAGCGCGGACCGCGCGGGCATGCGGGCGCACCTGGTGGCCGAGGGGCTGCTCGCCGCGTACGGCGACGTGGAGCGGGCGCTGCTGCGCTGGCGGGAGATCACCGACGCCCAGTGGGCCCGGTTCTCCGCCGGCGAGGTGGACTTCGTCACACAGCGCCGCGACCGCACCCGGGCCTTCCTCGGCCGGGACCTGACCGACGGCGAGGCCGACGCCTGGTTCGAGCGCTATCTGGGCCACTACGAGGCCGCCTGGAGCCTGTTCCCGGACGTCCTGCCCGCCCTGGACGCCCTCGCGGCCGGTTACCGGCACGCGGTGCTGTCCAACTCCAGCCTCACCGTCCAGGAGCACAAGCTGCGCGCCCTCGGCCTCCTCGACCGCTTCGAGTCCGTCCTGTGCGCCGCCGAGCTGGGCGTCTCCAAACCGGAGGCCGGCGCCTTCCTGGCGGCCTGCGAGGCGCTGGGGCTGCCCCCGCACGAGGTGGCGTACGTCGGCGACCACCCGGAGATCGACGGCCGGGGCGCCGCCGAGGCCGGCCTGCTGTCCGTGTGGATCGACCGCGGGACCGCCCTCGTACGGTCCGCCGGGCAGCCCGTCGCGCACCGGATCTCGACCCTCGCCGAACTCCCGGCGCTCGTCCGCGCCGATACCCGTTTTGGAGCCCCGTCCACCTTCGGGTAATGTTCTTTCTGCGCCGAGGGGCGCGGGCCGGAAGGCCAAAGCCCCGAGGAGCAAGCTAGAACGAGAACCCCCGCAGGGGCTTGAGTTCCAGTGGCCTATGGTGTAATTGGCAGCACGACTGATTCTGGTTCAGTTAGTCTTGGTTCGAGTCCAGGTAGGCCAGCTCGCAGAGCTTATCTGCAAAGCCCCCGTTGTGTAGCGGCCTAGCACGCTGCCCTCTCAAGGCAGTAGCGCCGGTTCGAATCCGGTCGGGGGTACTGATCTCGATCTTGTCGGGATCGCTAGGGCCCCCGTTGTGTAGCGGCCTAGCACGCCGCCCTCTCAAGGCGGTAGCGCCGGTTCGAATCCGGTCGGGGGTACTGACTGGTCTAAACCATCATTGGTCTATGGTGTAATTGGCAGCACGACTGATTCTGGTTCAGTTAGTCTTGGTTCGAGTCCAGGTAGACCAGCTCGGATCTGCGGCGTCGTACATCGAACGCTTGTAAGATCCACGCCCCCGTTGTGTAGCGGCCTAGCACGCCGCCCTCTCAAGGCGGTAGCGCCGGTTCGAATCCGGTCGGGGGTACGCACAGGGAAGGCCCTCCACCTCGGTGGGGGGCCTTCGCCGTGTCCGCGCCCGCCGGCTCACTCGAAGCCGTACCGCCGTGCCGCCTCCTCCTCCTGGGCCAGCCGGTGCAGTGCCCGGAGCAACGGCTCGTTGAGGATCGCGGCCAGCACCGCGTACTCGACCCGTTCCGCCTCCGACGGCCGCCGCTCCAGGCCGTCCAGGTCCAGGACGGCCGTCCGGCGCATCAACTCGGCGTACGGCTCGAGGCGTTCCGCCCCCCAGTCGTAGCCGAGCCGGCGGAACGCGGCCACCCCCACCACCAGCGAGCGGTACGCGGGGGAGAGGGGCGCGAGCTGCTTGGCGTTGGTCCAGCCGAGCCGGTCCAGGAGCGCGGCGACCTCCTCGTGCGCGGCTCGCACGTACGCGTCGTCCTCGTCCGGCTCCGGCACCTGCGGCAGCGCCCACAGGGCCGCGCCCAGGCGGATGGAGCGGCCCAGGGAGTCGTCGTCCACGTGCCGCAGCACCTCGCGCACGGTCGCCACCGGCAGCCGGCCCACCTGGACCATGGCCCGGACCAGGCGCAGCCGGCGCAGGTGCTCCTCGCCGTACTCGGCCGTCGTGGCGTTGATCTGGCGGCCGGGCGGCAACAGCCCTTCGCGCAGGTAGTACTTGATCGTCGCGGTGGACACACCGCTGCGTTCGCTCAGCTCGGCAAGCCGCATCCCTTGCGTCCCTTCTTGGATAACGGCACTATCCAAGCACTGGCTGCCGGATAGCGCCGCTCACCTATGAGGGGGAAGTCATGGTGTCCCGTACCACCGCCGACGCCCGGGGCGAGGTCGTCGTCCTGCTGATCGGCGTGCGCATCAACCGCTTCGCGGCCGTGCGGCTGTGGCTGCCCGTGCTGCTCGCGATGTCCCGCATGCTGCGGGAACTGGAGAAGGACCGGGGGCGGGGCCTGCTGGGCAAGGTGCTGCTGACGGCGTCCCCGCGGTCGTACTACGTCGTGCAGTACTGGGAGTCGAAGGAGAAGCTGTACGCGTACGCGACGGCGCCCGACGCGTTCCACCACGCCGCGTGGGCGCGGCTCAACCGCCTGGAGCGGGCCGGGAAGCTGCGTGGGCAGGTGGGGATATGGCACGAGACGTACGTCGTGCCGGAGGGGTCCTACGAGGCGGTCTACGCCGACATGCCGGCGTTCGGGCTGGCGGCGGCGCACGGCCGGGTGCCGCTGGAGAAGCGGGGGCGCTACGCCAAGGACCGGTTCGCCCATCGGTCGGGCGCGGCGGGAGGCGCCTGAGCGCCCTGGAGGTGCCGCCGGGGCGGGCCTGGTCCGCCGAGGCCGTTCGCGGCCACGCGGCGAAGCCGCGGATCGGTACCGCCCCGCGCCGCGCCCCCCATGCGGCGAGCTCCTTCAGGCCGGGTTCCTTCAGGCGGAGAGACTTCCCGCGTGGGGGAGGAGGCCGTGCCCCCGAAGCGAAGAGGCGCCCCGGCCCCGGGAAGGGCCTGCCGCGGCGTTGAGGCGGGTCCTTCCCGGGGCCGGGGCGCTCTGGTTCCCGCGGTCACCCCGAGCGGCGCAGGGCCTCCGAGAGGCGGGCCGCCGCGTCGATGACCGCCTGGGCGTGCATGCGGCCCGGGTGGCGGGTCAGGCGCTCGATGGGGCCGGAGACGGACACGGCGGCCACCACGCGGTTGGACGGACCGCGCACGGGCGCGGAGACGGACGCGACGCCCGGCTCCCGTTCGCCGATGGACTGGGCCCAGCCGCGCCGCCGTACGCCGGACAGGGCCGTCGCCGTGAAGCGGGCACCCTGCAGCCCCCGGTGCAGCCGCTCCGGCTCCTCCCAGGCGAGCAGGATCTGCGCCGAGGAGCCCGCCTTCATGGTGAGCGTGGAGCCGACCGGGACGGTGTCCCGCAGGCCGGAGAGACGTTCCGCCGCGGCCACACAGATCCGCATGTCACCCTGGCGCCGGTAGAGCTGCGCGCTCTCGCCGGTGACATCACGGAGGTGGGTGAGCACGGGGCCCGCCGTGGCCAGCAGGCGGTCCTCGCCCGCCGCCGCCGCGAGCTCGGCGAGGCGCGGGCCGAGGATGAACCGGCCCTGCATGTCGCGTGCCACCATGCGGTGGTGTTCCAGGGCCACGGCCAGGCGGTGGGCCGTGGGTCGTGCCAGTCCGGTGGCTCCGACCAGACCCGCGAGGGTGGCCGGACCGGACTCCAGAGCGCTCAGGACGAGGGCCGCCTTGTCCAGAACGCCGACGCCGCTACTGTTGTCCATGAAACGATATTCACGTCTCACTCTGTGAAACGCAAGTTCAATTTTCCGTGGAACGCGCCACCCTGGAACCACACGGCGGCCCGAGGACCAGCGGGCCTGGCGGTGGACGCCCGGAATCACGACGTTCAGGGGCCCCGGAAAGGGCAGTCACCGCTCCTCAAGATCTCTAGTTGGGTCGGTGGACGTTTGCCGGCCGGAGGGAAAGCGATGGGTAGGACACTCGCGGAGAAGGTCTGGGACGACCACGTCGTCCGGCGCGCCGAGGGCGAGCCCGACCTCCTCTACATCGATCTGCACCTGCTGCACGAGGTGACCAGCCCCCAGGCCTTCGACGGTCTGCGCAAGAGCGGCCGGAAGGTCCGCCGCCTCGACCTCACCATCGCGACCGAGGACCACAACACCCCGACCCTCGACATCGACAAGCCCATCGCCGACCCGGTCTCCCGCGCCCAGCTGGAGACCCTGCGCAAGAACTGCGCGGAGTTCGGGGTGCGGCTGCACCCGCTCGGCGACGTCGAGCAGGGCGTCGTGCACGTCGTCGGCCCGCAGCTGGGCCTGACCCAGCCCGGCACCACGGTCGTCTGCGGCGACTCGCACACCTCCACGCACGGCGCCTTCGGCGCGCTGGCGTTCGGCATCGGCACCTCGCAGGTCGAGCACGTGCTGGCCACCCAGACGCTGCCCATGGCCCGCCCGAAGACCATGGCCATCACCGTCGAGGGCGAGCTGCCCGACGGCGTCACCGCCAAGGACCTGATCCTCGCGATCATCGCGCGGATCGGCACCGGCGGCGGCCAGGGCTACGTCCTGGAGTACCGCGGCCCCGCCATCGAGAAGCTCTCGATGGAGGCCCGGATGACCATCTGCAACATGTCGATCGAGGCCGGTGCCCGCGCCGGCATGATCGCCCCCGACGAGACCACCTTCGAGTACCTCAAGGGCCGCCCGCACGCCCCCGAGGGCGCCGACTGGGACGCGGCCGTCGCGTACTGGAAGACCCTGCGCACCGACGACGACGCCGTCTTCGACGCCGAGGTGGTCATCAACGCCGCCGAACTGTCGCCGTTCGTCACCTGGGGCACCAACCCCGGCCAGGGCGCGCCGCTTTCGGCGTCCGTCCCCGACCCGGCTTCGTACGAAGACGCTTCGGAGCGCCTGGCCGCCGAAAAGGCCCTGGAATACATGGGGTTGGAGGCTGGGCAGCCGCTGCGCTCCATCAACGTGGATACCGTCTTCGTAGGCTCGTGCACCAACGGCCGCATCGAGGACCTGCGCGCCGCCGCCGGCATCTTGCGCGGCCGCAAAGTCGCCGACGGCGTACGGATGCTGGTCGTCCCCGGCTCCGCGCGGGTCGGTCTCCAGGCCGTCTCCGAGGGGCTGGATGTGGTCTTCAAGGAGGCCGGCGCCGAGTGGCGGCACGCGGGCTGCTCGATGTGCCTCGGCATGAACCCGGACCAGCTGGCCCCGGGCGAGCGCTCCGCCTCCACCTCCAACCGCAACTTCGAGGGCCGGCAGGGCAAGGGCGGCCGTACGCACCTGGTGTCGCCGCAGGTCGCGGCCGCCACCGCCGTACTGGGCCACCTGGCCTCCCCGGCCGACCTGACCGACGTCCCCGCGCCCGCTGGAGTCTGAGAACCATGGAAGCCTTCACCACCCACACCGGCCGGGCCGTCCCGCTGCGCCGCAGCAACGTCGACACCGACCAGATCATCCCTGCTCACTGGCTCAAGAAGGTCACCCGCGACGGCTTCGAGGACGGGCTGTTCGAGGCCTGGCGCAAGGACCCCGAGTTCGTGCTCAACCGGCCCGAGCGGCAGGGTGCCACGGTCCTGGTCGCCGGCCCCGACTTCGGCACCGGCTCCTCGCGCGAGCACGCGGTCTGGGCGCTGCAGAACTACGGCTTCAAGGCCGTGATCTCCGCTCGCTTCGCCGACATCTTCCGCGGCAACTCGCTGAAGAACGGCCTGCTCACGGTGGTCCTGGACCAGAAGATCGTGGACGCGCTGTGGGAGCTGACCGAAGCGGACCCCACGGCCGAGATCACCGTGGACCTCGAGGCGCGTGAGGTGCGCGCCGAGGGCATCACCGCCTCCTTCGAGCTGGACGAGAACTCCCGCTGGCGGCTGCTGAACGGCCTGGACGACATCTCCATCACGCTGCGGAACGAGGCCGACATCGCCGCCTACGAGGCCGGGCGCCCCGCGTACAAGCCGCGCACGCTCCAGGTCTGATCCGGCGCGGACCCCGCCCCGCGAGGGTCGGGTTTCGGCCACCGCGACATCCCGCCCGTACCCCCGATCGCCACGATCGGGGGTACGGGCATGTCTGTCTCCGGACGCACCCGCCCTGTCCTGCGGATTCTCTCAACTTCCTGTGTTATGAAGGGCGTTGGTTGGGTAACTGAGTGCTGTGTCCGGCTGCTTCGCAAGTGCCTGGAAAGCCAATTGAGGCGGTAGTTGCCCCCTGCGCAGGCGACAACTCGCCCCAGATGGCACAATCTGTGCATGGAACACGACGGCCAACTCCAGCTCTATACGGCGGTCGCGAACCAACTCAAGGAAGCGCACGCAAGAGTGCGCGCACTGCAAGTCCCGGAGGGCGTACGGGTGGCGCTGACCCGGAAGCTGCTGGTCATTACGGCCGCGGCCAAGCACGACCTCGCCGACGCGGCAAGGCGGCTCGATCGGTTCACCACGGATCTCGACGCGGGTCGGATCCCGGAAGAGGACCGCTGAAACCGTCCGAGACGACCGAGTCCGTTGCGGCACAAGGGTGATAAGCCCGTTTCGTGTTTGATTTGCGGTATATATCTGCCTAACGTGCGAAAAAGCTTGAACACTTTCGTTCTGGCGATGTCTCCGAAGGGGAAGACGTGAACAAGGCGCAGCTCGTAGAAGCGATTGCCGACAAGTTGGGCGGCCGCCAGCAGGCCGCCGATGCTGTCGATCATGTCCTGGACGCCATCGTCCGCGCGGTCGTCGCGGGCGAGCGGGTCTCGGTCACCGGCTTCGGGTCCTTCGAGAAGGTGGACCGCCCCGCCCGTTACGCCCGTAATCCTCAGACGGGCGAGCGGGTTCGGGTCAAGAAGACCTCCGTGCCGCGTTTCCGCGCCGGTCAGGGCTTCAAGGACCTGGTGAGCGGCTCCAAGAAGCTCCCGCGCGGCGGCGAGGTCGCCGTCAAGAAGGCGCCGAAGGGCAGCCTGTCCGGCCCGCCGCCCACCATCGCCAAGGCCGCCGGCAAGAAGGCCGCCGCCAAGAAGACGACGGCCGCGGGCGCGGGCGCGGGTGCGGCGAAGAAGACCACGGCGAAGAAGGCGACGCCGGCGAAGAAGACGACGACGGCCGCCGCGAAGAAGACCACGGCGAAGAAGGCCCCCGCCAAGAAGACCACGGCGACCGCCAAGACCACCGCGGCCAAGAAGACCACCGCCAAGAAGGCCCCGGCGAAGAAGGTCACCGCGAAGAAGGCCCCGGCCAAGAAGTCGACGGCCCGCAAGACCACCGCCAAGAAGACGACCGCCCGCAAGGCGACGTCGTAAGGCCGCCAGGGCACTCACGCGCCGGGCCGGACTCCCCGCAGGAGCCCGGCCCGCGGCGTGTGCGAGGACGGTTACAGGGTCTGCAGGGTGACGAGGGTGATCCGCGCCGCGTCACCCTCGCCCTCCGTCTCGATCCGCACCCGCTGCCCGGGGCGCAGCAGCAGCAGGCCGCCGGCGTCGAACGCGGCGGCGTCGAAGGGCACCGGGGTGCCGTCGTCGAGGAGCACCTGGCCGCTGCGGGTCTCCGGGTCGTAGGTGTATGCGGTGGCCTGCATGGCCGCCAGCCTAGTGGGCGTCCCGGGAACCCGGGACCAGCAGCCCCGCCGCCACCGCCGCCGTGAACCGGCCCACCCCCAGGGCCAGGGCCGCGCGCAGGTCCGCGCCGGTGTCCACGTCCTGCCGTACGGAATCGACCCCCGCCGGCGCCAGTTCCGTCGCGCCGGAGGCCCGGTGGCGGGCGCGGGAATGCACGCCGAACGCGGGACGCAATTCCTGGCCGCCGGCCGCCGCCAGCAAAGTCGTGCCCACCTCGGCCGCGTCCGGCAGAAAAGCCCGGGGGAATTCCGCGGCGGCGCCCAGCACCCGGGACAGTTCCGCGGGGCGCAGGGCCGGCAGATCGGCGTTCAGGGCCGCGACCGCGGCGCCGGGACGGTGGCGCCGTACGACCGCCGCGCCATGGGCCAGCGCGGCGTTGAGGCCGCCGCCGGGGGAGTCCGGGACGATCCGCGCGCCCAGTGCCGCCAGTTCCCGGCCGGCCAGCTCGTCGTCCGTGACGACCGCCACATCCGACACCCGCGCACAGGCCAGCGCCGCACCCACCGTGTCCTGCGCGAACGCCAGCGCCAGCCCCGGGCGCACCCCGTCACCGGCGGTGTCCGCGAGTCTGCTCTTGGCCCGGGCCAGGGGCTTCAGCGGGATGACCAAGGTCCACTGCACCGGCGTACCGTCCCTCCCTCGACCCGTTCATTGTCCCCCGGGCTCTGAGGTGCCGAGGGGAGCGGGGCGTACGGTGTTCTCGACAGACCGGCGGCCCGGGGCCACACTTGTGCGGCCCCCGCCGGGGTGGCAGTCCTAGAGGAAGGTGTCCTTGTGCCCCGCCGCAGAATCGGCTTCTGGTACCGCTTCGCCGCGGTGATCTGCAAACCGCCGCTGGTGATTCTGATCAAGCGGGACTGGCGTGGAATGGAGCACATTCCGGCCGAGGGCGGATTTATCACCGTGGTGAACCACAATTCCCACGTGGACCCCTTCGCATACGCGCACTATCAGTACAACACCGGACGGGTCCCGCGATTCCTGGCGAAGAGCGGCCTTTTCAAGAAGGGACTGGTCGGCGCCGCCATGCGCGGTACCGGACAGATCCCCGTCTACCGCGAGTCCACCGACGCGCTCAGCGCCTTCCGGGCCGCCATCGACGCCGTGGAGCGCGGCGAGTGCGTCGCCTTCTACCCCGAGGGAACCCTCACCCGCGACCCCGACGGCTGGCCCATGACCGGCAAGACCGGCGCCGCCCGGGTCGCCCTGCAGACCAGGTGCCCGGTCATCCCGGTCGCCCAGTGGGGCGCCAACGAACTGCTGCCGCCGTACGCCAAGAAGCCGAACCTCTTCCCGCGCAAGACCCACCGCGTGCTGGCGGGCCCGCCCGTGGACCTCTCCCGCTTCTACGGCAAGGAGATGACCCCGGACGTGCTGAAGGAGGCCACCGAGGTCATCATGGCGGCCATCACCCGGCTGCTGGAGGAGATCCGCGGCGAGAAGGCGCCCGAGACGCCGTACGACCCGCGCCGGGAGCGGATCGAGCAGCGGCGCCGCACCCAGGCGCAGGCGCGGGGCAGGCAGACGGAAGGGCAGACCAAGTGAGCAAGGCTGTGCGGGCGGCCGTCATGGGCACCGGTTCGTGGGGCACCGCCTTCGGCATGGTGCTCGCCGACGCGGGCTGTGACGTGACCCTGTGGGCCCGCCGGCCCCGGCTGGCCGAGGCGGTCAACTCCACCCGGACCAACCCGGACTACCTGCCCGGCGTGGAACTCCCCGAGAACCTGCGCGCCACCGCCGACGCCGCCGAGGCGCTCGCCGGCGCGGACTTCACCGTGCTCGCGATCCCCTCCCAGACGCTGCGCGAGAACCTCGCCGCATGGTCGCCGCTGCTGGCGCCGGACACCGTCCTCGTCTCCCTGATGAAGGGCGTCGAACTCGGCTCCACCATGCGGATGAGCGAGGTCGTCGAGGACGTCGCCAAGGTCGGCGCCGACCGGATCGCGGTCGTCACCGGGCCCAACCTGGCCCGGGAGATCGCCGCCCGCATGCCCGCCCTGGCCGTCGTGGCCTGCACCGACGAGCGGGTCGCCCAGCGGCTCCAGGCCGCCTGCCACACGCCGTACTTCCGGCCGTACACCAACACCGACGTGGTCGGCTGCGAACTCGCCGGCGCGGTCAAGAACGTCATCGGGCTCGCCGTCGGCATCGCCGACGGCATGGGACTCGGCGACAACGCCAAGGGCTCGCTCATCACCCGGGGCCTCGCCGAGACCACCCGGCTCGGCCTCGCGATGGGCGCCGACCCGCTGACCTTCTCCGGTCTCGCGGGCCTCGGCGACCTGGTGGCCACCTGCTCCTCGCCGCTGTCCCGCAACCACACCTTCGGCACCAACCTCGGCAAGGGCATGACCCTCCAGGAGACCATCGCCGTCACCAAGCAGACCGCCGAGGGCGTCAAGTCCTGCGAGTCCGTGCTGGATCTGGCCCGCCGGCACGGCGTCGACATGCCCATCACCGAGACGGTCGTGGAGATCGTGCACGAGGGCAAGTCGCCGGTCGCCGCGCTCAAGGAACTGATGGCCCGCAGCGCCAAGCCCGAACGGCGCTGAACCCCGCCCCGACGCCCCGTACCGGGCCGTCCACGACGCTCCGCGACCATCCGTGCGACGCTGAGCGACGGCCCGGGAGCGCGCGCTGACTTGTCGTCTACCTCCAGGTACGCTCAACGCGATATGAGCACCGAGAACCTTCCCCAGAACCCCGAGCAGCCGGCGCGCAAGCCGTGCGTGGCCGTCGTGTTCGGCGGGCGCAGCTCCGAACACGGGATCTCCATGGTCACCGCCGGCGCGGTCCTCAGGGCCGTCGACCGGACGAAGTACGACGTCCTGCCGATCGGCATCACGCGGGAGGGCCGTTGGGTGCTCACCGCCGACGAGCCGGAGCGGATGGCCATCGCCGACCGCCGCACCCCCGAGGTCGGCGACCTCGCGGAGGAGCAGGAGGGCAGCGTGGTGCTCCCCGTCGAGCCCACCAGCCGTGAGGTCGTCTACAGCGAGCCCGGCTCCGTGCCCAAGGCGCTCGGCGAGGTCGACGTGGTCTTCCCGGTGCTGCACGGCCCCTACGGCGAGGACGGCACCCTCCAGGGCCTGCTGGAGCTGTCCGGGGTGCCCTACGTCGGCTCGGGCGTGCTCGCCTCGGCCGTCGGCCAGGACAAGGAGTACATGAAGCGGGTCCTCGCCTCGTACGGGCTCAAGGTCGGCCCGTACCTGGTCATCCGGCCCCGCGAGTGGGACCGGGACGAGTCCGCCGCCCGCAGGCGGATCGTCGACTTCGCCGGCGAGCACGGCTGGCCGCTGTTCGTGAAGCCCGCCCGCGCGGGCTCCTCCATCGGTATCACCAAGGTCGACGGCCTCGCCGGGCTGGACGAGGCCATCGCCGAAGCCCAGCGCCACGACCCGAAGATCCTCATCGAGGCCGCCGTACGGGGCCGCGAGATCGAGTGCGGCGTCCTGGAGTTCGAGGACGGCCCGCGCGCCTCCGTCCCGGCCGAGATCCCGCCGCCGGACGCGCACGCCTACTACGACTTCGAGGCCAAGTACATCGACTCCACGCCCGGCATCGTCCCGGCCCCGCTCACCGAGGAGCAGACCGCCGAGGTGCGGCGGCTCGCGGTCGAGGCGTTCGAGGCGACCTCCTGCGAGGGCCTGGTCCGCGCGGACTTCTTCCTCACCGAGGAGGGCGAGTTCGTGATCAACGAGATCAACACCATGCCCGGCTTCACGCCGATCTCGATGTACCCGCAGATGTGGCAGGCGTCGGGCGTGAGCTACCCCGAACTGGTCGACCGTCTGCTGGAGGCGGCGCTGCGCCGCCCGACCGGGCTGCGCTGAGCCCGCGTCCCGGTCAGTGCCGCATGGAGGCGAGCCCCTTCGGGATCGCCTTCTTCACGGCCGCCGCCAGGTCCGACAGCACCTGCGCGCTGTCGTCCGGCCCGGACAGCTTCTCCGGCAGGGTCACCTGCACATAGGCGCGGCGCAAGGACGTGGTGAACCGCCACGTCCCGTCGTCCTGCTTCTCCATCAGCCAGTCGACGCCGTCGACCCCGCCGCCGATCGCGTCGGGGTCCTGCCCGAGGGCCACCTTCGGATCGATCATCTTGGGCGGCCGGGGGATGCCGCAGCGCAGTATGATCGCCGGGCTTCCCCAGGCCGCCGTGTAGGCGGACGGGGGTTGCGGGTCCCGGCGGGTCCGCCCGTCCACCTTCCGTGGCAGCGCCTTGTCCAGGTCCCGGCACAGCGGGGCGGTCCGCGCGTCCGGGGTGGGCACCGCCACGGTGCCGCCGTCGTCCGCCGCGGAGCAGCCCGCGACCGCGACGAGCAGGGCCACTGCGAGCAGGCCGAAAGGCCGGTGACGGAAGATGTTCACCGGCCAAGCGTAGACGGGGGCTACAGATGCACGACCGGGCAGGTCAGGGTGCGCGTGATGCCGTCCACTTGCTGGACTTTCGCGACCACCATGCGGCCGAGTTCGTCGACCGTGTCGGCCTGGGCGCGCACGATCACGTCGTACGGACCCGTCACGTCCTCGGCCTGGATCACTCCAGGGAGCTTGCTGATCGTCTCGGCGACGGTCGACGCCTTGCCGACCTCCGTCTGGATCAGGATGTACGCCTGTACCACGGAACCTCCAGGGCGGCCACGAGGATCATGTGGGGAAAAGGAACGCCACGGTATCGCGTCGCCGCGCCCCGCGGGGAGACCTCCGGTACACGGGCTTGCGCGGCAGGGCGCGGGCACGGCGGACGGTGACGGTCACCGGCACCGCACGGACGGTCACCTGTGGCCGGCGCCGGCGGCCGGGCGACCGCGACGACGGACACCTCGACCGTATCGGGGACACTGAAGACGCGCGACCGGGCACGGCATGGCAGAGAAGGGGAGCAAGGGTCATGAAGGGCACTGTTGGTGAGCTCGGGGAGTTCGGGCTCATCAGGGAGCTCACCTCCCGTCTCACCACCACCCCGGCCGTCCGGGTCGGCCCCGGCGACGACGCCGCGGTGGTCGCCGCGCCCGACCGCCGGGTGGTGGCGAGCACCGACATCCTGCTGGAGGGCCGGCACTTCCGCCGCGACTGGTCCACCGCCTACGACGTGGGCCGCAAGGCCGCCGCGCAGAACCTCGCCGACATCGCCGCGATGGGCGCCGTGCCCACCGCGCTGCTGCTCGGCCTGGTCGTCCCCGCCGAACTGCCGGTCACCTGGCCCACCGAGCTGATGGACGGCCTGCGCGACGAGTGCCAGGTCGCCGGCGCCTCCGTGGTCGGCGGGGACGTCGTACGCGGCGACACCATCATGGTGTCGATCACCGCGCTCGGCGATCTGCGCAACCACGAACCCGTCACCCGGGCCGGCGCCCAGCCCGGCGACCTGGTGGCCGTCACCGGCTGGCTCGGCTGGTCCGCGGCCGGGTACGCGGTGCTCTCCCGCGGCTTCCGCTCGCCGCGCGCCTTCGTGGAGGCGCACCGGCGACCCGAGCCGCCGTACCACGCGGGGCCGGCCGCCGCCGCGCTCGGCGCCACCGCGATGTGCGACGTGAGCGACGGCCTGATCGCCGACCTCGGGCACATCGCCGAGTCCAGCAAGGTCCGCATCGACATCCGGTCCGGCGCGATCGACATCCCCACGCAGATGCACGACATCGGCCAGGCCGTCGGGGTGGACCCGCTCCAGTGGGTGCTGTCCGGGGGCGAGGACCACGCGATCGTGGCCACCTTCCCGCCGGACGTGAAACTCCCGGCCCGCTGGAAGGTCATCGGGGAGGTCCTCAACCCCTCCGCGCTGCCCCAGGTGACGGTCGACGGGGCACCCTGGACCAGCAAGGGCGGCTGGGACCACTTCGGGGACATCGAGTCATGATCCCCAGGGTGCTCACGGTGGCGGGCTCCGACTCCGGCGGCGGGGCGGGGATCCAGGCCGACCTGAAGACGATGCTGGCGCACGGCGTGCACGGCATGAGCGTGCTCACCGCGGTGACCGCGCAGAACTCCCTGGGCGTCCAGGGCGCCTGGGAACTGCCCGCGGCTGCGGTCCGGGCGCAGTACCGCAGCGTCGTGGACGACATCGGCGTCCAGGCCGTGAAGACCGGCATGCTGGCCTCCGCCGAACTGGTCGGGGCGGTCGCCGAGTTGATCTCCGGCACGGACGCCCCGGCCGTGGTGGACCCGGTGGGCGTCTCCAAGCACGGCGACGCGCTGCTGGCCGCCTCCGCGCTGGACGCCGTCCGCACCGAGCTGCTGCCCGCGGCGACCGTGGCCACCCCCAACCTGGACGAGGTGGCGCAGCTCACGGGGGTACGGGTGGAGTCCGAGGCGGATCTGCGCCGGGCCGCGGCGGCCGTGCTGGCGTACGGGCCGCGCTGGGTGCTGATCAAGGGCGGGCACCTGTCCGGGGACGCCGTGGACCTGCTCACCGACGGCTCCGAGGAGCACCTGCTGCGCGCGCCCCGGCACGACAACCGGCACACCCACGGCACCGGCTGCACCCTCGCCTCGGCGATCGCCTGCGGACTGGCCCTCGGCAAGTCCGTGCCGGAGGCGGTCACGGCGGCCAAGGAGTACGTCACCGGGGCCATCGCCGCCGGGTTCGCCCTCGGCGCGGGAATCGGGCCGGTGGATCACGGCTGGCGGTTCAGGAGCTGATCCGCGCGCGGGGACGGCAAAAAGCCGGCCCACCGCGAGGTGGACCGGCTCCGTGCAGCGAACCAGACAGTGGCCGCGCGCTCAGCTGTAGCGTCAGCGCGAGACCTTGCCGGCCTTGATGCACGAGGTGCAAGCGTTCACGCGCTTCGGCGTCCCGCCGACCACGGTACGCACACGCTGGATGTTCGGGTTCCAGCGGCGGGACGTACGGCGGTGCGAGTGCGAGATGTTGTTGCCGAAGCCCGGCCCCTTGCCGCAGACGTCGCAGTTGGCAGCCACGGGTCACTCCAAAGACTTCAGATGCACTTACGGTTGATCCCGGCATGCCGGGATCGAGATCCTAAGACCTGTGATCTGAGTGGCGCTGCCAGGGGAATGGCCCGATCGGGATCGGGCAACCGGAGCAGCATACAACGGCTGCGCCAGTACAACGAAACTACCATGGCTGATCAGGCACCCGCTCCCGGCCCGCTTCCGGAGGACACCGGTCCGGGGTCTACGCTGCCTCCCACGTACGACCGGGTCAGGGAGGCGCAGGTGGCGCAGGTGCCGCAGACATTCCTCGATGCTCTCGCGGTGCGTACCTGGTGCTCCCTGGCGCTGCGCGCGGTGGGCCGGGCCCGGGAGGAGATCGACGCGATCAACGTCTACCCGGTGGCCGACGGCGACACCGGGACCAATCTCTACCTGACCCTGGAGTCGGCGGCCACGGCCGTGGAGGCGGTGTTCGCCGGCTACGGGACCGGCCGCGCGGAGCCCTCCCTCGGCGACGCGGCCCGGGCCATGGCCCACGGCGCGCTGATCGGGGCCCGGGGCAACTCCGGGACGATCCTCGCGCAGCTGCTGCGGGGCATGGCCCAGGTGCTCGCCGAGGCGGGGGAGCCGTCGCCCGCCCCTTCCGCCCCCTCCGCCTCTTCCGCCCCCTTCGCCTCTTCCGCCTCCCGCGCCGACGGCCCGGGGCTGCGGCTCGCCCTGCGCCGGGCCGCCGACTTGGCCCGGCAGGCCGTGGCGCACCCCGTCGAGGGCACGGTGCTGACGGTCGCCTCGGCCGCCGCCGACGCCGCCGAGGAGGCCGGGGACGACTGCCGCACGGTCGCGCGGGCCGCTTACGAGGGCGCGCGGGCGGCCCTGGCGGCGACCCCCGACCAGCTCGGCGTGCTGCGCCGGGCCGGGGTGGTCGACGCGGGCGGCCGCGGGCTGGTGGCGGTGCTGGGGGCGCTGGTGGAGGCGGTCACGGGGGAGGCGGTCCGGGAGACCGCGGGGGGCGGCTCCGGCGCGGGGCCCGCGGGAGCGGGCGCCGGGGGCCGGGACCCGGGTACGGACTCCGCCTGCGCCGCCGACGCGGCTCAGGACGGTGACCGGGGTGAGACCGGGGGGCCCGCCTTCGAGGTGATCTACCTGCTGGAGGCCGACGACGCGGCCGTGACCCGGCTGCGCGCCCGGCTCGACGCCCTCGGGGACTCCCTGGTCGTGGTCGGCGGCGACGGACTGTGGAACGTCCATGTGCACGTCGACGACGCCGGCGCCGCCGTGGAGGCCGGGGTGGAGGCCGGCCGGCCCCACCGGATCCGGATCACGCACTTCGGGCACGCCGGGCCGCACCCCGGCCGCACGCACCCGTCCGGCGCGCCCGCCGGGCGGGCGGTCGTCGCCGTCGTGCCCGGCGAGGGGCTGGCCGGACTGTACGGCGAGGCCGGCGCGACCACCGTCCTCGCGCGCCCCGGGGAGCCGCCCGCCAGCGGGGAGCTGGTGCAGGCGGTACGGCGGGCCCACGCGCGCGAGGTCGTCCTGCTGCCCAACGACGCCGAACTGCGCCACACCGCCGCCGTCGCGGCCGAGCAGGCCCGTGCCGAGGGCATCCGGGTGGCCCTGGTCCCGACCCGCTCGGCGGTCCAGGGCATCGCCGCGCTCGCGGTGCACGAGCCGCGGCGCCGGTTCGACGAGGACGTGGTCCAGATGACCTCCGCGGCGGGCGCCACCCGGTACGCCGAGGTCGTCGTCGCCGAGCGCCAGTCCTGGACCACGGCCGGGATCTGCCAGGCCGGGGACGTGCTCGGCCTGATCGACGGCGATGTGGCGGTGATCGGCACGGACGTCACCGCCACCGCCCGCACCGTCCTGGACCGCATGCTCCAGTCCGGCGGCGAACTGGTCACCCTCGTCGTCGGCGACGGAGCCCCCAGCGCCGTCGCCGCCCGCCTGGAGGCCCGGGTACGGGAGTCGTACCTCGCCGTGGACACGGTGGTGTACGACGGCGGCCGGCAGGGCGCGCTGCTGCTGATCGGCGTGGAGTGAGCCGGGCGGGGCCGGCCCGGGGTGAGCCGGCGGCGGCTCAGTCCCGTCCCGGGTCCGTTCCCTCCCGGGCCGCCTGGAGCATCTGGGCCGCCTCCTCCCGCCGGGCCCGCACCGTCTCGTCCGCGTCGTCGGCGCCCTCGTAGACCGCGAGCACCGCACGCGCGCGTGCCTCCGCCCGCTCCGGACGCCCGAGGTCGGCCTCCAGCCAGCCCGCGCCCAGCTCGGCGCCGGTACGGCCGTGCAGCCCGGCCGCGCCGAGCGTGGTGAACACCGCCACGGCCCGGGTCATCTGCTCCAGCGCCGCCTCGAACACGGCCCGGATCGCCGTGTCCTCGGCCTCCTCGGTCGCCGAGCGGGCCAGCAGCTCGGCGAACTGCCGGTACGTGCCGCCGAGTTCCGCGGCCAGCTCCGCCCGCTCCGCGCCCCGGGCCGCCGCCAGCGCCGCCTCGCACTCCCGCACCGCCTCCGTCATCAGCGCACGGGCGGGTGCCGCGCCGGCCTCCCCGGCCAGCGCGAGCCAGGCGCGGGCGCGCAGCGAGCGGACCAGGAACGGCGCGTTGCCGAGGGCGCGCCACAGACCGCCCGCGCGCGCGTAGGCCCGGTCCGCCTCGGCCGCGAGACCGGCGTTGCCCAGCGACTCGGCGGCGAGGTGGGCGAGCGTGGCGTGGTCCTGCTGCTCGGGCCAGTGCCGGGCCAGCTCGGCGGCCGCCAGCCGTTCCCCGGCGGCGGCCCGGTGCTCGCCCAGCTCGGCCAGGCAGTCCCCGAGCCACCAGCGGGCCTGGACCACCGCCTCGTCGCCGTGCGTGCCGGGACTCAGGTCGGCCAGCGCGGACCGGAGCACCTCGGCGGCCTCCGCGTACCGGCCCCGGCGCAGCAGGAACCCGCCCAGCTGCTGCCGCGCCCAGGCGCCCACGGTGGCACCCTCGCCCGCCTCGTCGGCCCAGTGCGCGGACTCGAACGCGTGCCCGGCGGCCTCGGCGGGCGCGTCCAGGGCGCCGAGCACCTCGGCGAGCTGGAGGTGCAGCTGGGCCCGCCCGACCGGCTCCACGTACGGCCCGCCGTGCTCCAGCGCCGCCCGCAGCGCGTCCGCGGCCCCGGCGAGATCACCGGCCTGGTGGGCGAGGGCGGCGACCTGGACCTCGTACTCCACGGCGAACCACGGCAGCCCGGCGGCCACGTACGCGTCGGCGGAGCGCCGGAACAGCTCCGCCGCCCGCCGCGCGTCCCCGGTCATCCCGGCCAGCTCGGCGAGCATCCCGCGCGCCTCGGCGGCCCGCGCCGCCAGCCGGACGTCCCCCTCGCCGCGCCCCTCGACGAGCGCCAGCACCTCCCGCACGGCCGCCTCGGCCCCGCCGGCCGCCTCCCGCACCGCCACCCCGGAACGACGGACACCGTTCACGCCCCCGGCGTCCCCGTCCACCGTCGCGTGGGCGCGGCGCATCAGGATCCGGGCCCGGCTCATCGCCACCGCCGCGGTCTGGCGCAGCTCCGTGCCTTCGTCGGCGTAGAGGGCCAGCACCTCGTCGTACAGGCGGGTGACCGTGGCCAGGGCCGGCTCGACCTCGCCCTCCAGGGCGCGGACGTACGCCGCACGCGCGCGTGCCGCCAGGGCCTCCCCGGGGTCGCCCGCCTCCGCGTACAGCCGGGCCGCGCGCTCGAACAGGGGGAGCCCCTCGGCGCCGCGGGCCATCGCCTCGTGGTCGGCGATCTCCGCGCGGTCGCGCGGCTCCAGCCCGGTGTCCCCGGCCGCCCGCGCCACCGCCGCCCATGCCTGGAGCGCGTGCGGGCGCAGGGTGCCGGACTGCCGCCGCGCCTCGGCGAGCAGCGCGGGCAGTCCCCGCTCCTCGGAGGCCTCCGGTGCCACCGGCGCCACGGCGGGCCGGGCCACGCGCACCCCCAGCGGCAGCCGCTCCACCAGCGGCCGCTGGTCCATCCGGGCCCGGATGCGGTCGCCGACGGCGAACGTGCCGTTGCGGCGGTCGAACCGCGCGGCGAGATCCGTCGCCTCCGCGCGCGCGTACGCGGCCAGTTCCCGCGCGGTCCAGCTCCGCCCGTCCGGCCCCGGCACCGGCTGCCCGCCCAGCCCCCGCTCGGTCAGCCGGTCCAGCAGCAGCGCCACCACGGCCAGGAAGTCGAGCCTGCTGCGCGGATGCCCGGCGTCGGTGAGGTACGCCGGCCGCTCGGCCAGCAGCTCCACGCCCCGCGTCTCGTTCCCGGTCAGCGCGCAGAACTCCACGTGGCCGGCGTACGCGCTCCGCATGCTCTCCAGCGGGCGCACCAGCCGGAAACCGCGCAGGTGGTGGGCGCGGGCCTCGTCCACCCGGCCGAGCCGCAGCAGCGGGGCCAGCGAGGAGGCCAGGACGGAGTGCGGTTCGCGCGCGCAGGAGAACTCGCCCTCCAGCACCGGCCGCCACAGTGCGAGTGCCTCGGCGTCCCGGCCGCACCGGACCTGCCAGACGCCCCGCTCGTGCAGCTCGCAGGCGGGGCAGTCGGCCATCCGGTCGCGGTCGGCGGCCAGCCACGCGGCGTACGCCCGCCGCGCGCGCGGGATGTCGCCGACGTGCGCGGCCACCCCGAACTCGGCGGCGCGCACCGCCCGTTCGGAGTGCCCGGCGAGCCGGTAGCGGCGCTCCATCTCGCCGAGCCACTTCTCGATGGAGGCCAGCGGGATGTGCGGCTGGTCCAGCATGCCCGCCGTCATCCACTTGAAGGCCCAGTGCAGCGCGTGCGTCTCGTGCTCGTCGAAGTCCCCGGGCCGTTCGTCCCACATGCGCAGCAGCCGCGCGAACGGGGCGAACATCCTGTCCTTCTGCGAGCTGTGGTTGCAGACCTTCAGCTGGTGCCCGAGCGCCTCGATCACGGCGAGCGGGACATCCAGCCGCTCCGCCTCGGCGAGCAGCTCCTCCGCGCGCGCGTTGCGGGCCGGACCCTCCGGCCGCTCGGAGTTCTCCGCCAGCGCCTGACGCAGCGCGTCGATGTCCGTGATCTCACTCATCGTCCGTCCCCCTCCCCGTGGGCCCCGTGAGCAGCCCGGTGAACGCCCGGCCGGGCGGCAGCGCCGGGCGGGCCGGCCGCGAGCGCCGCGCCCGCCCGTACGGCGCCCCGGCCGCGGTACCGGCCGGCCCGGGACCGTCGGGCGAAACGATCCCGCGCACCAGCGGCTCAGGCCGGCCCGGCGCCGGACGGCCGCGGGGCGCGCTGCCGCGCGGTGAGTCCAGGACGCCCGCCCCCGGACCGTCGGCTCGCGGACCGGCCTGGGACATGCGGGGTCTGTGCGGCGGGCGGGGTGCCTGGGATGCCTGTGCGGTCTGGGAATCCATCGTCACTGCGCCGGGGGAGGCGTGCGTGCGGCGCGGGGTCGGGCGGTCCCGGTGGGACGGTGACCGCGGAAAGGATGGCCGGAGCGCGCCATCCTAGGCCCGGATCAGCGCGTCTGACCAGGAGTTTCCCTGATGTTTACGGCATCTCGCCCGGGCGGCGCGGGCCGTGGTCTGCGGCATTGTCAGTGGCGTGGTGTGCAATGGGTGACGTGCCCGCACTGCAAGAACCGCTCAAGAAGGTGCTCGGCCCCGCCACCGCGAAGGTGATGGCCGAGCACCTCGGCCTGCACACCGTCGGCGACCTGCTGCACCACTACCCGCGCAGATACGAGGAACGCGGCCAGCTCACCCACCTCGCCGACCTCCCCATGGACGAGCACGTCACGGTGGTCGCCCAGGTCGCCGACGCCCGGCTGCACACCTTCGCCTCGGCCAAGGCGCCCCGCGGCAAGGGCCAGCGCCTGGAGGTCACGATCACGGACGGCAGCGGCCGGCTCCAGCTCGTCTTCTTCGGCAACGGCGTGCACAAACCCCACAAGGACCTCCTGCCGGGCACCCGCGCGATGTTCGCCGGCAAGGTGTCCCTCTTCAACCGCCGCCTCCAGCTCGCCCACCCGGCCTACGAGTTGCTCCGGGGCGACGGCGAGGAGGCCGTCGAGTCCTGGGCCGGCGCCCTCATCCCGATCTATCCCGCGACCGCCAGACTGGAGTCCTGGAAGATCGGCAAGGCGGTCCAGACGGTGCTGCCCAGCGCCCAGGAGGCCCTCGACCCGCTCCCGGACTCCCTGCGCGCCGGGCGCGGCCTGCTGCCGCTCCCCGAGGCCCTGCTCAAGATCCACCGGCCGCACACCAAGGCCGACATCGCCGACGCCCGCGCCCGCCTGAAGTGGGACGAGGCCTTCGTCCTCCAGGTCGCCCTGGCCCGCCGCCGGCACGCCGAGACCCACCTGCCCGCCGTACCCCGCGTCCCGGGCCCGGACGGCCTCCTCGCGGCCTTCGACGACCGCCTGCCCTTCACCCTCACCGAGGGCCAGCAGAAGGTCTCCCGCGAGATCTTCGACGACCTCGCCGCCGCCCACCCCATGCACCGCCTGCTCCAGGGCGAGGTCGGCTCGGGAAAGACCCTGGTCGCCCTGCGCGCCATGCTCGCCGTGGTCGACGCGGGCGGACAGGCGGCCATGCTCGCGCCCACCGAGGTGCTCGCCCAGCAGCACCACCGCTCCATCACCGAGATGATGGGCGAACTGGCCGAGGGCGGGATGCTGGGCGGTGCCGACCACGCCACCAAGGTGGTGCTGCTCACCGGCTCGATGGGCACGGCGGCCCGCCGTCAGGCCCTGCTCGACCTGGCCACCGGCGAGGCCGGCATCGTCATCGGCACCCATGCCCTGATCGAGGACAAGGTCCAGTTCCACGACCTCGGCCTGGTGGTGGTCGACGAGCAGCACCGCTTCGGCGTGGAGCAGCGCGACGCCCTGCGCGGCAAGGGGAAACAGCCCCCGCACCTGCTCGTCATGACGGCCACCCCCATCCCTCGCACGGTCGCCATGACGGTCTTCGGCGACCTGGAGACCTCCGTGCTGGACCAGCTCCCGGCCGGCCGCTCCCCGATCGCCAGCCATGTCGTCCCGGCCGCCGACAAGCCCCGCTTCCTGGCCCGTGCCTGGGAACGGGTCCGCGAGGAGGCCGAGGCCGGCCACCAGGCGTACGTGGTCTGCCCGCGCATCGGCGACGAGGAGGACGACCCGAAGAAGGCCGGCCCGAAGCCCGCCGAGGGCGAGGGGGACAAACGGCCCCCGCTCGCCGTGCTCGACGTGGCCGACCAGCTGGGCCGCGGCCCCCTCAAGGGCCTCGGGGTGGAGGTCCTGCACGGCCGTATGCACCCCGACGACAAGGACGCCGTGATGCGCCGCTTCGCGGCCGGCGAGACCGACGTCCTCGTGGCCACCACCGTCATCGAAGTCGGCGTCAACGTCCCGAACGCCACGGTCATGGTCATCATGGACGCCGACCGCTTCGGCGTCTCCCAGCTCCACCAGCTGCGCGGCCGGGTCGGCCGCGGCTCCGCCCCCGGCCTGTGCCTGCTGGTCACCGAGATGCCCGAGGCGAGCCCGGCCCGCCAGCGGCTGAACGCCGTCGCCGCCACCCTGGACGGCTTCGAGCTGTCCCGCATCGACCTCGAACAGCGCCGCGAGGGCGACGTCCTGGGCCAGGCCCAGTCCGGCGCCCGCTCCAGCCTGCGGGTGCTGGCCGTCATCGAGGACGAGGAGGTCATCGCCCAGGCGAGGGCGGAGGCGGCGGCGGTCGTGGCGGCCGACCCCCAGCTGGAGCACCTGCCGGGCCTGCGCACGGCCCTGGACGCCCTGCTGGACGAGGAGCGGGAGCAGTACCTGGAGAAGGGGTGAGCCACACTGGACCCGAACCGACCCACGAGCAAGGACCGAAGATGACCCGCGTGATCGCCGGCGCAGCCGGCGGACGTCGCCTCGCCGTCCCCCCCGGCACCGGCACCCGCCCCACCTCCGACCGCGCCCGCGAAGGTCTCTTCTCCACCTGGCAGTCCCTCCTCGGCGGCCCGCTGGACGGCGCACGCGTCCTCGACCTCTACGCCGGCTCGGGCGCCGTGGGCCTGGAGGCCCTGTCCCGGGGCGCGAGCCACACCCTCCTGGTCGAGGCCGACGCCCGCGCGGCGCGGACCGTCCGCGAGAACGTGCGCAGCCTCGGCCTGCCCGGCGCCGAGGTCCGGGCGGGCAAAGCGGAACAAGTCATCCGCACCGCGCCCCCCGCCGAGCCGTACGACCTGGTCTTCCTCGACCCGCCGTACGCCGTCACGGATCGCGATCTTCGCGAGATCCTGCTCACACTCCACTCGGAGGGCTGGCTCGCTGAGCAAGCGCTCGTCACCGTGGAGCGCAGCACCAGAGGCGGCGAATTCCACTGGCCGGACGGCTTCGAGGCGATCCGGTCCCGTCGTTACGGCGAGGGAACGTTTTGGTACGGTCGCGCCGCCTCTACGTGCGAAGACGCACGATGACCGGACCGGAGAGCGAGGGATCACAAGTGCGCCGCGCCGTCTGTCCCGGGTCGTTCGACCCGATCACCAACGGACATCTCGACATCATCGCCCGGGCCTCCCGTCTGTACGACGAGGTCTACGTCGCGGTGATGATCAACAAGTCCAAGAAGGGCCTCTTCGGGATCGACGAGCGGATCGAGCTGATCCGCGAGGTCACCTCCGAGTACGCCAACGTCCGCGTCGAGTCCTTCCACGGCCTCCTCGTCGACTTCTGCAAGCAGCGCGACATCCCCGCCATCGTCAAGGGCCTGCGCGCCGTCAGCGACTTCGACTACGAACTCCAGATGGCCCAGATGAACAACGGCCTCACCGGCGTCGAGACGCTGTTCGTGCCCACCAACCCCACCTACAGCTTCCTGTCCTCCTCCCTCGTCAAGGAGGTCGCGGCCTGGGGCGGGGACGTCTCCCACCTGGTGCCCCCGCGGGTGCTGGAGGCGCTGAACAGCCGCCTCTCCGGGGAGTGATGGGGCTACAGTCGTCCCGTCCGTCTCCAACCCGGCTGTAGAGAGTGGCGAGCACAGGTGGACGTGCAGAAGAAGCTCGACGAGATCGTCTCCACGGTCTCCGGCGCCCGGTCCATGCCCATGTCGGCGTCGTGCGTGGTCAACCGCGCCGAACTGCTCGCGATGCTCGAAGAGGTGCGCCAGGCGCTGCCCGGCTCCCTCGCCCAGGCACGGGAACTGATCGGCGACCGTGAGCAGCTGGTCGAGCAGGCCCGCCAGGAGGCCGAGCGGATCATCGAGAGCGCGCACGCCGAGCGCGGCTCGCTGGTCTCCGGGACCGAGATCGCCCGCCGCGCCCAG
The DNA here is from genome assembly GCF_040636485.1 of Streptomyces sp. NPDC038707. Taxonomy (NCBI): domain Bacteria; kingdom Bacillati; phylum Actinomycetota; class Actinomycetes; order Kitasatosporales; family Streptomycetaceae; genus Streptomyces; species Streptomyces sp. NPDC038707. The sequence continues at coordinate 182,316 of NZ_JBEZUP010000011.1, read as the reverse complement.
GCCGAGGCCGACCGCATCCTGGCCGAGGCCCGCCGGGAGGCCGAGGAGATCCGCGCCGAGGCCGACGACTACGTGGACTCCAAGCTCGCCAACTTCGAGGTCGTCCTGACCAAGACCCTCGGCTCGGTCGGCCGGGGCCGCGAGAAGCTCCTCGGCACCGGACCGGGCCTGGACGAGCAGGGCTACGCGGACGAGGACGCCCCCGAGCGCAGCCATGACCCGGAGACCCTGCGCCGGGACGCCGACGCCTACGTGGACGCCAAGCTCGGCGCCTTCGAGGCGGTCCTCGCCAAGACCCTGGAGGCCGTCGGCCGGGGCCGGCAGAAGCTGCACGGCCGGATCGCCACCGACGACCTCGGCGCGCTCGCCGACGACACCACGACCTTCCAGCACTCCAGCGACGCCGACTACCTCGCCGACCTCGCGGCCCTCGCGGACAGCGACCGCGCGGACCGCAGGCAGCCCGAGCCGGCCCGGCCCGCCTACGATCCCCGGCCCGCCTACGCCCCCGCCGCCGGCTACGAGCCCGCGCAGGGCGCCCCCGACCGGCAGCCCGACCCGTACGCGGGCTTCCCGCAGCAGCCGGAGTACCCGCCGGCCCAGGACCCGTACGGCTACGGACAGGCCGACCCCTACGGCTACCAGGGCTACGACGCCCATCACCCCCAGCAGGCCCACCAGCCTCACCAGACCCCGCAGCCCCACGAGGCCCGGCAAGCGCAGCCGCAGCCCCAGCAGGGCTACGCCCTGGACGAGACCAGCCTCTTCGACACCAGCATGATCAGCGCGGAGCAGCTGCGGGCGTACGAACAGGGCCGGGGGCTGTAGCGCGGGACCGGATTGGGCGCTGAGCGAAAGGTCCAGTATCCTGGCTGTTCGGTCGCGCATGCCCGCGATCACCGCTGCCCGGGGACACCGCCGGGCGGCGTCCCTCCGAGTTCGCAGATCGAAAGCAGGAATGGCTTCCAACGCCCGCCTCGACCACCGCAACCCCCTCGTGATCGACACGCACGAGCTGGGCCGGCGTCCTGGCGCGCTGCAGCGCCTGACCCGCGAGATCGACGCTCCCCGGGATCTCGGCATCCAGGGAGTCATCGGAGTGCCGGAAGGCAGCCCGGTGGAGCTCGAACTCCGACTCGAGTCGGTCATGGAAGGGGTGCTTGTCACAGGCACCGCCCGTGCAACGGCCGAGGGGGAGTGCGTAAGGTGTCTGGAGCCGGTCGGGCTGGAGCTCGAAGCGGACTTCCAGGAGATGTTCTCGTACCCTGACGCCGACGACCGGGGCCGTGTGATCGCGGAACCGGGCGACGACGCCGAGGACGACGAGGGCAGGCTCTTCATCGAGGACGGTCTGATCGACCTCGAACCTCTGCTGCGCGATGCGGTGGTGCTCGCACTGCCGATGCAGCCGGTGTGCCAGGAAGACTGCCCGGGTCTGTGCTCCGAGTGCGGAGTACGGCTCGCGGACGACCCGGACCACCATCATGACGCCGTCGACATCCGTTGGGCGGCTTTGCAGGGACTCGCCGGCACCACCACGGACGGCGAGAAGGACGAGATGAGCGGCGCCGAAGCGGGCGTCGACGAGAAGCAGGAGAAGTAGCCGTGGCTGTTCCGAAGCGGAAGATGTCGCGCAGCAACACGCGCCACCGCCGGTCGCAGTGGAAGGCTGCGGTCCCCACCCTGGTTGCGTGCGAGCGCTGCCACGAGCCCAAGCTGCAGCACATCGCGTGCCCGTCTTGCGGCACCTACAACAAGCGCCAGGTCCTCGAAGTCTGAGTGGCTGGTGAGAGGCCCGATGACTGACGCGAAAGCAGCTAGTCCCCGCCAGCGCGGGGGTAGTCCGCAGGCCTCGTCCCACACGCTTCTGGAAGGGCGGCTCGGCTACCAGGTCGAGTCCGCCCTTCTGGTGCGTGCGCTGACCCACCGTTCCTACGCGTACGAGAACGGCGGCCTGCCGACGAACGAGCGGCTGGAGTTCCTCGGGGACTCCGTGCTCGGCCTCGTCGTCACGGACACGCTGTACCGCACCCACCCCGACCTGCCCGAAGGCCAGCTGGCCAAGTTGCGGGCCGCGGTGGTCAACTCGCGTGCGCTGGCGGAGGTCGGCCGCGGCCTCGACCTCGGCGCCTTCATCCGGCTCGGCCGGGGTGAAGAGGGCACGGGCGGCCGGGACAAGGCGTCCATCCTCGCCGACACCCTCGAAGCGGTGATCGGCGCGGTCTATCTCGACCAGGGCCTCGACGCGGCCTCCGAACTGGTGCACCGCCTGTTCGACCCGCTGATCGAGAAGTCCTCCAACCTCGGAGCCGGCCTGGACTGGAAGACCTCCCTCCAGGAGCTGACCGCGATCGAGGGGCTCGGCGTGCCCGAGTACCTGGTCACGGAGACCGGCCCCGACCACGAGAAGACCTTCACTGCTGCCGCCCGCGTCGGGGGCGTCTCGTACGGCACCGGCACCGGCCGCAGCAAGAAGGAGGCGGAGCAGCAGGCCGCCGAGTCCGCCTGGCGGTCCATCCGGGCCGCGGCGGACGAGCGCGCCAAGGCGCAGGAGCTCGCCAAGGCGGACGAGCTCGCCGAGGCGGCCGAGGAACCCGTCCGGGAGACGGCCGACGCGGCCGTCGAGGCGGCCGGGGAGTCCGTCAAGGACACCGACCCGTCCTCCGCCACCGCCTGACCAAGCAGTACCCGAGCGCCCGCCCGGCCGTCCACGCCGGCGCGGGCGCTCGTATCGTCCACCGGTCCGTACGGTTCTCACGGGGGGTCCGATGCCCGAGTTGCCCGAGGTCGAGGTCGTCCGGCGGGGCCTGGAGCGCTGGGTCGCCCACCGGACCGTCGCCGGCACCGAGGTGCTGCACCCGCGCGCCGTCCGCCGGCACCTCGCCGGTCCCGACGACTTCGCGCACCGGCTCAAGGGCCACCACATCGGCACCCCGCGCCGGCGCGGCAAGTACCTGTGGCTGCCGCTGGAGGAGACCGACCAGTCCGTCCTGGCCCACCTCGGCATGAGCGGTCAGCTGCTGGTGCAGCCCCATGACGCGCCGGACGAGAAGCACCTGCGCATCCGGATCCGGTTCGCCGACCGGCTCGGCACCGAACTCCGCTTCGTGGACCAGCGCACCTTCGGCGGCCTGTCGCTGCACGACAACACCGCCGACGGCCTGCCCGACGTCATCGCGCACATCGCCCGCGACCCGCTGGATCCGCTCTTCGACGACGAGGCCTTCCACCGGGCGCTGCGCCGCAAGCGGACCACCGTCAAGCGGGCCCTGCTCGACCAGTCGCTGATCAGCGGCGTCGGCAACATCTACGCGGACGAGGCGCTGTGGCGAGCCCGGATCCACTACGAACGCCCGACGGCGAACCTCACCCGCCCGGTCACGGCGGAACTCCTCGGACACATCCGGGACGTGATGAACGCGGCCCTCGCCGTGGGCGGCACCAGCTTCGACAGCCTGTACGTCAACGTCAACGGCGAATCCGGCTACTTCGACCGCTCGCTGGACGCGTACGGCCGTGAGGGGCTGCCGTGCAAGCGGTGCGCCACCCCCATGCGGCGCCGCCCGTGGATGAACCGGTCCAGTTACTTCTGCCCGAAGTGTCAGCGGGCGCCGCGCGTCTCGTCGTAGCGGACGCGGGCCGCGAGGACGTCGTCCATCGCGTCCTCCACACAGTGGATGAGCGCCAGCAGCCGCTCGGCGACCCGGCGGCCCAGCGGCGTCAGCTCATAGTCCACGCGCGGCGGGTTCGTCGGCTGGGCCTCGCGGTGCACCAGGCCGTCCCGCTCCAGCGCGTGCAGGGTCTGGGAGAGCATCTTCTCGCTCACCCCGTCGACGCGCCGGCGCAGCTCGTTGAAGCGCAGCGACCCCTCGTACAGAGCGCCGAGCGTCAGCCCGCCCCAGCGGCCCGTGACGTGCTCCAGCGTGCCGCGCGAGGGGCAGGCCTTGGCGAAGACGTTGTACGCGAGGTCGTCGGGGTCCTGGGTGGTGGCCGTCATGCCCTCAGGGTACGTCCCCACAGCGCTTACCAGAAGGTTGCGCTTACTCGTGGGAGGCTCAGTTCCCGAACTCCAGCGTCCACCACGGGCCGCCCGTCCCGAGGCGGACGCCCGCGCCGAAGGCCGTGAAGCCGGGGTTCAGGATGTTGGCCCGGTTCTCCGGGCTGTCCATCCACGCCGCCAGCACGGCCGCCGCGTCAGCCTGGCCCCGGCCGATGTTCTCGCCGCCCAGGCCGGTCACCCCGGCCCGCGCCGCCCGGTCCCACGGCGTCCTGCCGTCCGGGTCGGTGTGCGCGAAGAAGCCCCGCGCGGCCATGTCGTCGCTGAACGCCTCGGCCAGCCCGGTCAGCGCGGAGTTCGCCGCGAGCGCGCCCAGCCCGGCCTTCGCCCGCTCGTCGTTGACCAGCTTCAGCACCTCCGCCTCGACGGCGGCCTCCCGCTCCACCGTGTCCGTGGGCGAGGAGGGCGCCGGGGCCGGGGTCCCGGGCGTACGGGAGGGAGCGGCCGTACGGGACGGGGTGGCCTTGGAGGTCTCGGGCTTGCTGGGCTTGGGCTTGGCGGGCTTGGGCTTGGTGGGCTCGGGTCCGGGCCGCGTGGACTCGGCCGGAGTGACGGACGCGGACGGCTTCGCCGAGGCGGAGGGCTCGGCGGGCTTGGCCGGTCCGGTCCTCGGCGTGGGCTTCCCGGTGGCCGTCCGCGAGGGGGCCGGCCGGGCGGGCGCCGGCTTCGACGCGGAGGCGGAGAGGGACGGGCCGGGGGACCGGGGGGAGCGCTCATTGCCGGCCCCGCCGGAACCCGCCGTGACACCGGCATCGGTACGGGTACCGGCACCGGCGCTGCCCGAGGTGCCGCCCTGCCCGCTCGCCGTGTTGCCGGGGGAGGCCACGGTTCCCACGCGCTCGCCGCCGGTGGTGTGCGTACCGCCGCCGAGTCCGTACCGCTCCAGCCCGGGCACCGCGCCCGTGGCCACCGTGACCGTGCCGAGGACGACGGCCACGGACACCCCGAGCAGGGCGGCGCGCACCGGACGTACGGCCTTGATCCACCGCCGGTCGCCACGGGCCGCGTCGCCGTTGCCGTCCCCGTTCATGGAGCCGGAGCCGGAGCCGGAGCCGGAGCCGGAGCCGGAGCCGGACTCGGGTGCGGCCGGCGCCGGTGCGTCGTCCGTCGCGAACAGATACGCCTGCGCCTTCGCGGTGGCCTCGGCGTAGGCCTCCGGGGCCGGATACCGCCCGATGTCCCGGGGGACCGGCCGGTGCCCGGAGGGCGAGTGCGCGGGCGAGTGCCCAGGGTCGTCGCTTCCGGCGGCGGAGCGTCGGTGGCGTCCCATGATCCCTGTCCTCTTCCTCGTACGCGTTCCTCGTCCGCACGGCCGACCCACTCCACTCCTTCGAGTGGTTTCAGCCACGATTCACCGGGTCCGGACGGTACCCGATGTCGCTGGGGTCCGCCGTGTCCCGAGCGGCACCGGCCGGTTAGGTTGCAGCCATGAGCGAGGACGTACGACTGGTCGCCTGGGTGCGTGGACACGTGCAGGGCGTGGGATTCCGCTGGTTCACGCGGGCCAAGGCCCTGGAGATCGGCGGGCTGAGTGGTTTTGCTCTCAATCTGGCCGACGGCCGGGTCCAGGTGGTCGCGGAGGGGCCGCGCGCGGGCTGCGAGGGGCTGCTCGACTGGCTCCAGGGCAGCGACACGCCCGGACGCGTGGACGGTGTGACAGAGATCTGGGACACACCGCGCGGCGGCTACGACGGCTTCGCGATCCGCTGATCCGGCTCCGCCCCGCCCCCTCGGACCGTGCGCCACGGGGCCCCGCGGGCACCCCCCGGAAGCGGAAACGCCCTGGTGGTTGCCAAGACGGGCGGGGCATGGCAGGCTCCGCAGGTACTGCTGGTCGCCACGCCCTCAGGGCTCCGGAGAAGCCGCAGCACCGCCGTGTTCCCGGCCGTGCGCCCCGGGTTGCCCTCCAATACAGGGCGTGATCGTGTTGACCCTCAAACTTTTTGGTGAGACGCTGAAAGCCCCGCGCACCTTAGCTGTTTGGCATGGAACAACAGCAGAGCAACACCCGGATGTGCCAAGCACCGCGGGTGCGAATCCCTCACGACCCAACCGCATCGGTCGGTCACTCATTGTGGAGGACCATCCATCATGGCAAAGGCGCTTCTCGGTTACGTCGGCGGCTCCGACCCTCGACTCCTCGCCGAGATGCGACGGCTGCAGCAGCGTGTCCAGGACCTGGAGTCCGAGCTCGGACGGATCCAGGCGGAGAACGAAGCGCTGACGGCTGCCGCCTCTCAGGAGAGGATCATGGAGAGCATCGACGCACACCAGGCGGAGCCTGCGCTCACCTGATTGCTGCATCAGCTCCACAACAGCAGAGACAGTGATCGGGTTGCCCGTATCAACCGCTCAGTTGATCGGACGGCTGCGATCCAGTCGTCAGAGTTGCAAGGGACGCTTCGGCGTCCCTTCGTTCTTTCCCCCGCGCATCCTTTCACCTTCTTCAACATCTGGTGTGCCCTGCGTGACCAATGACGAAACCGCGCGGTGGCGAGGGTTCGTGAGCCGGGCGGGCGACGGCGGCGGGTAGAGTCCAGGGGCGTGCACCTCAAGGCCCTGACCCTGCGCGGGTTCAAGTCGTTCGCCTCCGCGACCACCCTCCGGTTCGAACCCGGGATCACCTGCGTCGTCGGCCCGAACGGCTCGGGCAAGTCCAATGTCGTGGACGCGCTCAGCTGGGTCATGGGCGAGCAGGGCGCCAAGTCGCTGCGCGGCGGCAAGATGGAGGACGTCATTTTCGCCGGCACCACCGGCCGCCCGCCGCTCGGCCGCGCCGAGGTGTCCCTGACCATCGACAACTCCGACGGCGCCCTGCCCATCGAGTACGCCGAGGTCACCATCACGCGGACCATGTTCCGCAACGGCGGCAGCGAGTACCAGATCAACGGCGACACCTGCCGGCTGCTGGACATCCAGGAACTGCTGTCCGACTCCGGCATCGGCCGCGAGATGCACGTCATCGTCGGCCAGGGCCAGCTCGACTCCGTCCTGCACGCCGATCCCATGGGCCGCCGCGCCTTCATCGAGGAGGCGGCCGGCGTCCTCAAGCACCGCAAGCGCAAGGAGAAGGCGCTGCGCAAACTGGACGCGATGCGGGCCAACCTCGCGCGCGTACAGGACCTCACCGACGAACTGCGCCGTCAGCTCAAGCCCCTGGGCCGCCAGGCGGCGGTGGCCCGCCGGGCCGCCGTCATCCAGGCCGACCTGCGCGACGCCCGGCTGCGGCTGCTCGCCGACGACCTGGTGCGGCTGCGCGAGGCCCTCCAGGCCGAGATCGCCGACGAGGCGGCGCTGAAGGAGCGCAAGGAGACCGCCGAGCAGGAGTTGAAGAAGGCCCTGCAGCGGGAGGCGGGGCTGGAGGACGAGGTACGCCGCCTCGCCCCGCGCCTGACGCGCGCCCAGCAGACCTGGTACGAGCTGTCCCAGCTCGCCGAGCGCGTCCGCGGCACGGTCTCCCTGGCCGAAGCCCGGGTCAAGAGCGCCACCTCCGTCCCGCCGGAGGAGCGGCGCGGCCGGGACCCCGAGGACCTGGAACGCGAGGCCGCCCGCGTCCGGGAGCAGGAGGCCGAGCTGACGGCCGCCCTGGAGGCGGCGCAGCGGGCACTGGACGACACGGTCGCGCACCGCGCCGAACTGGAGCGGGAACTGGCGGCCGAGGAGCGCCGGCTGAAGGACGTCGCCCGGGCCATCGCGGACCGCCGCGAGGGCCTGGCCCGCCTCTTGGGGCAGGTCAACGCGGCCCGCTCGCGCGTCGCCTCCGCCCAGGCCGAGATCGACCGGCTGACCACGGCCCGCGACGAGGCCCGGGAGCGGGCGGTGCGCGCGCAGGAGGAGTACGAGGCGCTGCGCGCGGAGGTCGACGGCCTGGACGCGGGCGACGCGGACCTGGCCGAGCGGTACGAGGCCGCGGCGCGGGAGCTGGCCGGCGCCGAGGACGCGCTGAGCGCGGCCCGCGACGCCCTCACCGCCGCCGAGCGCACCCGCGCGGCCACCCAGGCCCGGCATGAGGCGCTGGCGCTGGGGCTGCGCCGCAAGGACGGCACCGGCATGCTGCTCGGCGCGCGGGACCGCCTCACCGGCGTCCTCGGCCCGGCGGCGGAACTCCTGAGGATCACCCCCGGCTACGAGATCCCCCTCGCGGCGGCCTTCGGCACCGCGGCCGACGCCCTCGCCGTCACCACCCCCGCGGCGGCGGCGGAGGCCCTCACCCTCCTCCGCAAACAGGACGCCGGCCGAGCCACCCTCCTCTTGACGGGAACCCCGGAGGAAACACCCCGGAGGCGCACGGGCCACCACGGCGAACCGGTGCTCGACGACACCGGCTCGGCGCCTCGTGAGGGCGCCGGCAACCACGACGCACCCGCACCCGACGACGCCCGCTCAGCCCTGCGACCCACCGCGCCCGCCGACGCCCGCCCCCCGGCCGCCCCCCTCCTCTTCGCCGCCTCCCTCGTCCACGGTCCCGCCGACCTCATGCCCGCCGTCCGCCGGGTCCTGCGCGACATCGTCGTGGTCGACGCCCTGGCCGACGCCGAGACCCTCGTCCACGCCCGCCCCGACCTGACCGCCGTCACCGCCGAAGGCGACCTCCTCGGCGCCCACCTCGCGCACGGCGGCTCCGCCGGTGCCCCCAGCCTGCTGGAGGTACAGGCCGCCGTGGACGAGGCCGCGGCCGAACTGGCCGAGCTGGAGGTCCGCTGCCGGCAGCTCACCGAGGCGCAGCAGGCGGCGGCCGAGCGCCGCGGGCAGGCCGCGGCCGCCGTGGCGGAACTCGGCGAGCGGCGCCGCGCCGCCGAGCGGGAGAAGTCGGCCGTCGCCCAGCAGCTCGGCCGCCTGGCCGGCCAGGCCCGCGGCGCGGCCGGCGAGGCCGAGCGGTCGGCCGCGGCGGCGGCCCGCGCCCAGGAGGCGCTGGACAACGCCCTCCAGGAGGCCGAGGAACTGGCCGAGCGGCTGGCCGTGGCCGAGGAGGCCCCGGTGGAGGAGGAGCCGGACACCTCGGTCCGCGACCGGCTCGCCGCCGACGGGGCCAACGCCAGGCAGACCGAGATGGAGGCCCGCCTCCAGGTCCGTACGCACGAGGAGCGGGTCAAGGGCCTCGCCGGCCGTGCCGACGGGCTCGACCGGGCGGCCCGTGCCGAACGCGAGGCACGCGCGCGTGCCGAGCGGCGCCGGGCCCGGTTGCGTCACGAGGCGGCCGTGGCGGGGGCCGTCGCCTCCGGCGCCCGGCAGCTCCTCGCGCACGTGGAGGCGTCCCTCGCCCGCGCCGAACAGGAGCGCGCCGCCGCCGAGGCGGCCAAGGCCCGGGGCGAGGGCGAACTGGCCGCCGCTCGCACGGCCGGCCGTGAACTCAAGGCGGAACTCGACAAGTTGAAGGATTCAGTACACCGGGGCGAGGTACTAGGAGCTGAGAAACGGCTGCGCATCGAGCAGCTGGAGACCAGGGCGCTGGAGGAACTGGGTGTCGAGCCGGAGGGGCTGGTGGCGGAGTACGGGCCGCACCAGCCGGTGCCGCCCTCGCCCCCCGCCGACGGCGAGCGCCTGCCCGAGGACCCCGGGCACCCGCGCAATCTGCCCCGCCCCTTCGACCGCGCCGAGCAGGAGAAGCGGCTCAGGGCGGCCGAGCGGGCGTACCAGCAGCTGGGCAAGGTCAACCCGCTGGCGCTGGAGGAGTTCGCCGCGCTGGAGGAGCGGCACAAGTTCCTCGGCGAGCAGCTGGAGGACCTGAAGAAGACCCGCGCCGACCTGCTCCAGGTGGTGAAGGAGGTCGACGAGCGTGTCGAGCAGGTCTTCACCGAGGCCTTCCGGGACACCGCGCGCGAGTTCGAGGGCGTGTTCGGCCGGCTGTTCCCCGGCGGTGAGGGCCGGCTGGTGCTGACCGACCCCGGGAACATGCTCGCCACGGGCGTGGACGTGGAGGCGCGGCCGCCGGGCAAGAAGGTCAAGCGGCTCTCCCTGCTCTCGGGCGGCGAGCGCTCGCTGACCGCGGTGGCGCTGCTGGTGTCGATCTTCAAGGCCCGGCCGAGCCCGTTCTACGTCATGGACGAGGTCGAGGCCGCGCTGGACGACACCAACCTCCAGCGGCTGATCGGGATCATGCGCGAGCTCCAGGAGAGCTCGCAGCTGATCGTGATCACGCATCAGAAGCGCACGATGGAGGTGGCCGACGCGCTCTACGGCGTCTCCATGCAGGGTGACGGCGTGTCCAAGGTCATCTCCCAGCGGCTGCGCTAGGCGTTTTCAAGATCCACTAGCGGGTCCACGGAAGATCCACCGGCTCAGTGTTCAGTTCTTGAACACAAGATCGTCGGGCATATCTCAAAACTCACAGTCGTTGAACTATTGACTTCGAAACTTGAAGGCATAGTCTCTGCAACGTTGCTTTTACCTTCAGGTGTAAGTGGCTCGTCCGTATGCGCCACTGGAGACCTGGAAGGGCTCGCCCCCACCCGGCAGCGTTGCCGTGGCCCGAGGAGTTACACCGTGACCAGCACAGCGCAGGCACCTCAGTCAGGAGCCAGGTCGGCTCACCCCGAACATCTCGGGCACGTCATCTTCATCGCGGCGGCTGCCGCCATGGGCGGCTTCCTCTTCGGCTACGACAGCTCCGTGATCAACGGCGCCGTCGAGGCCATCCGGGACCGCTACGACGTCGGTTCCGCCGCCCTCGCCCAGGTCATCGCTATCGCGCTGATCGGCTGCGCCATCGGCGCCGCCACCGCCGGCCGCATAGCCGACCGCATCGGCCGCATCCGCTGCATGCAGATCGCCGCCGTCCTGTTCACCGTCAGCGCCGTCGGCTCCGCACTGCCGTTCGCGCTCTGGGACCTCGCCTTCTGGCGCGTCATCGGCGGCTTCGCCATCGGCATGGCCTCCGTGATCGGCCCCGCCTACATCGCCGAGGTCGCCCCGCCGGCCTACCGTGGCCGGCTCGGCTCCTTCCAGCAGGCCGCGATCGTCGTCGGCATCGCCGTCTCCCAGCTGGTCAACTGGGGTCTGCTCAACGCCGCCGGCGGCGACCAGCGCGGCAAGCTGATGGGCCTGGAGGCCTGGCAGGTCATGCTCGGTGTGATGGTCGTCCCGGCCGTCCTCTACGGCATGCTGTCCTTCGCGATCCCCGAGTCCCCCCGCTTCCTGCTCTCCGCCGGCAAGCGTGAGCGCGCCCGGGAGATCCTCGCCGAGGTCGAGGGCAAGGACACCGACCTGGACGCCCGCGTCGCCGAGATCGAGCACGCGATGAAGAGCGAGCACAAGTCCTCCTTCAAGGACCTGCTCGGCGGCTCCTTCTTCTTCAAACCGATCGTCTGGATCGGTATCGGCCTGTCGGTCTTCCAGCAGTTCGTCGGCATCAACGTCGCGTTCTACTACTCCTCGACGCTGTGGCAGTCGGTCGGCGTCGACCCGTCCGACTCGTTCTTCTACTCCTTCACCACCTCGATCATCAACATCGTCGGCACCGTGATCGCGATGATCTTCGTGGACCGCATCGGCCGCAAGCCGCTCGCCCTCATCGGTTCGGTCGGCATGGTCGTCGGCCTGGCGCTGGAGGCCTGGGCGTTCAGCTACCACCTGGTCGACGGCAAGCTGCCGAGCACCCAGGGCTGGGTCGCCCTGATCGCCGCCCACCTGTTCGTCCTCTTCTTCGCCCTGTCCTGGGGTGTGGTGGTCTGGGTCTTCCTCGGCGAGATGTTCCCGAACCGGATCCGCGCCGCCGCCCTCGGTGTCGCCGCCTCCGCGCAGTGGATCGCCAACTGGGCCATCACCGCGAGTTTCCCGTCGCTGGCCGACTGGAACCTCTCCGGCACCTACGTGATCTACACCATCTTCGCCGCGCTCTCCATCCCGTTCGTCCTCAAGTTCGTCAAGGAGACGAAGGGCAAGTCCCTGGAGGAGATGGGCTGAGCCTCGTAGCGAGGCCCCCGAACTCGGGGAGAAGGGCCAAGACCCCGCTGCCCCTCTCCTCGAACCCGTCCGCCGCCCCCGGTCCCGGCACCCGCCCGGACCGGGGGCGGCGGTGTCGTACGCCCACCGGCCCGCCCCCCCGGCGGGTGCGCGGAGCGACTCGCCCCGCACGGCACCGAGAGCTGGACGAAGACCCCGGCCGCCGCAACCGCGCTGCTCCGTCCCGGCGGGGCGGCGGTGTCATACGAGCACCGGCCCGGCTCGGCCCTCCGGCGCACGGCCTCACCCTGGAGCAGAGCCTGGACGGCCTGATGCCGCAGACACGCACCGGGGGGAGGAAGAACGGCAGGCCCACCGGGCGGCCCAGCGGGCGGCGGCCTCCGAGGAGCCGCCGGCCGGTGGCGGAAGGCCGACGCGGTGAGCGGAGTCTCCGGCGGCTCGTCCCGGAGGTGGCCGAGGTCCGGCCGGTCGGCGCCGGACAGCGCGTGGTCTCCGGCCGGTGCCCGGTGCCGGCCTCGTCGCGGGTCGGCCGCCGCTCGGTGGGTGCGGCGCGGCGATCCCGGCCTTGCCGGTCAGCGGAGAGGGCGGGCGGGGGTGAGCCGTATCCTGCGGCCCGGGCGTACCGCCTCGCCGACCCCCACCGTGAGCGGCGTCGGTGACGGCGAGCACTGTCCCTCAGGCTGGTGCTCGGTCCCTGCCCCGTCACCGGTCGGCCGCCGCTCGGCGGGTCCGGCGCGGGGATCCTGGCCTCGCCGGTCAGTGGCAGGGGGCGGGCGGGGGTGAGCCGTATCCTCCGGCCCAGGTAATACCGAACCCCTCATCGGCCCACGCGGTGAGCGGAGTCTCCGGCGGCTCGTCCCGGAGGTGGCCGAGGTCCGGCCGGTCGGCGCCGGACAGCGCGTAGTCTCCGGCCGGTGCCCGGTGCCCGGTGCCCGGTGCCCGGTGCCCGGTGCCCGGTGCCCGGTGCCCGGTGCCCGGTGCCCGGTCTCGTCGCGGGTCGGCCGCCGCTCGGTGGGTGTGCGGGGCGATCCCGGCCGCCGGTCAGCGGCAGGGGTGCGGGCGGGGTGAGCCGTAACCCAGCCCGGGCGTACTGCCTCGCCGACCCACGCCGTGAGCGGCGTCGGTGACGGCGAGCACTGTCCCCCGGGCCGGTGCCCGGTCCCGGCCCCGTCACCAGTCGGCCGCCGCTCGGCGGGTCCGGCACCGCGATCCCGGCCCCGCCGGTCAGTGGCAGGGAGTGGGCGGGGGTGAGCCGTATCCTGCGGCCCGGGCATACCGAACCCCTCGCGTACTCACGCCGTGAGCCCCAGGTCGGTAGCCGACCGGGGGAGACGAAGGGCGACGGCAGCCAGTCGTTCCCCGCGCCGCGGTACTCCCCGGTCCGCACGACGGTGATGCCGTGCCCGTCCGTCCGCGTAGGCGGCCCGGTACCGGGCGGGCCGGGCGCGACGAGGCTGAGGTGTACGACCGTGCGGGCATGCGACGTCCCCCTCCGGTACGGCTCGGTGGAGGGGGACGTCAGTGATCGGCGCGCCGGCCGGTGTCAGGCGCCGCTGGCCGCGGGCTGCCCGGCGATCTCCTCGGCCGCGGGCGGGGTGACCGTCGCCGGCTTCGGCAGCACCAGGTACAGCACCCCGGAGATCACGATCGTGGCGACCCAGCCGAGGCCGTACTCGCCGATCACGTTGTTCGTGGCCAGCGGGCCGGTGAACCAGTCGGAGGTGGTGAACATCAGGCCCGACACCAGGCCGACCGCCCAGGCGGCCACCGCGGCGGGGGAGAAGCCGCCCTTGTACCAGTAGGCGCTGGTGCGGGTGGTGTCGGCCATGGCCCGGCCGTCGTACTCGGTGCGGCGCAGCATGTCCGCGCCGAACACGCCGACCCACGCGGAGAAGGCGACCGCCAGCAGCGACAGGAACGCGATGAAGGAGCCCATGAAGCTGGTCGCCACCAGCATCAGCACCCCGCCGAACACCAGCGAGATCACCGCGTTCACCGAGACCGCCCAGTGGCGCGGCACCTTGATGCCGAGGGTCTGCGCGGTGAAGCCCGCCGAGTACATCGACATCGAGTTGATCAGCAGCATGCCGATCAGCGCGATGAGCAGGTACGGCACCGCGATCCACGTCGGCAGGATCTCGCCCAGGAAGGACACCGGATCGCTAGCCGAGGCCAGGTCCGGGGTGGAGACCGCCATCACCGCACCCATCAGCACCATCGGCAGCACGACGACACCGGCGCCGCCCACCGCCGTCCCCACGATCGCTTTCGAGGACGCCGTACGCGGCAGATAGCGGGTGAAGTCCGGGGCGGACGGGATCCAGCTGACACCGCCGGCGGCGATCATGCCGACGCCGGTGATCACCGAGGCCGTGGAACCGGCGCTGTGGTGCATCACCTTCGACCAGTCGGTGTCCGCCACCAGATAGCCGAGCACCAGCACCGAGAAGACGCCGAAGAAATAGGTCGCGTACTTGTTGCACTTCTGCACGGCGTTGATGCCGAGCCCGGAGATCGCGAACGTCGCCACGACGAAGACCAGCAGCGTCACCATGTCGAGCACGTTGTTCGCCTTGATGTCGAACAGGATGTCCAGGATGGTGAGCATCGCGTACGCGCCGGTGACCGCGTTGATCGTCTCCCAGCCCCAGCGGGCGACCCAGATCAGCGAACCGGGCAGCAGGTTGCCGCGCTGCCCGAAGACCGCGCGCGAGAGCGCCATGCCGGGCGCGCCGCCCCGCTTGCCCGCGATGCCGATGAGTCCCACCAGGCCGTACGACACGATCGGCGCGGCCACGGCGACGACCAGGGCCTGCCAGAAGTTCAGGTGGTAGGCGACGACGAGGCTCGCGCCCATCGTCAGCAGCAGGACGCTGATGTTCGCGCCGACCCAGGTGGGGAACAGCTGCCGCGGACGCGCGGTGCGCTCGGCGTCGGGGACCTGCTCGATACCGCGGGTTTCGAGAGCGCCTTCGGTCTCGGCGGATGTGCTCATGGAAGAGGTGCCTGACATGGGGGGACAAGGTGACGTGGGGACTCTACGCGCGTGGATAGAGGCCCCACCATCGTACTTTGCTCCGAGTCCTCGTGTTAAGTGGCCTTTGTCTCTCGGAGGAAGTCACAAACGGGGTTCTCGCGGACCCCATGGCCGATACTGGTCGGGTTATGGAAACCGTCATCCTTGCTGTAGTCATCGCCGTGGTCGTGCTCGGCGCACTCGGCGGGCTGATCGTGGGCAGCCGGCGCCGGAAGCCGCTGCCCCCGCCGCCCCCGAAGGCGCCCGACATCACCGCGCCCCCGGCCGAGCCGCACGTCGGCGAAGAGGCCGAGACGCCGCGCGACGAGCCGCGCCGGACGATCGAGGAGGTGGATCTCCCGGGCGGCCCCGCGGTCGTCGTCGAGGAGCCCCCCGTCGCCGAGGCTCCCGAGATCGAGATCGAGGTCCCGGAGCCCACCGCGGGCCGGCTCGTCCGGCTGCGCGCCCGCCTGTCCCGTTCGCAGAACGCCCTGGGCAAGGGCCTGCTCACCCTGCTCTCCCGCGAACACCTGGACGAGGACACCTGGGAGGAGATCGAGGACACGCTGCTCACCGCCGACGTCGGCGTGCAGCCCACGCAGGAACTGGTCGAGCGCCTGCGCGAACGCGTCCGGGTGCTCGGCACCCGCACCCCCGAGGAACTGCGCGGCCTGCTCCGCGAGGAACTCCTCCAACTGGTCGGCACCGACGTCGACCGCACGGTGAAGACCGAGCCCGAGGGCCGCAAGCCCGGCATCGTGATGGTCGTCGGCGTCAACGGCACCGGCAAGACCACCACCACCGGCAAGCTCGCCCGGGTCCTGGTCGCCGACGGCCGCACCGTCGTGCTCGGCGCCGCCGACACCTTCCGTGCCGCCGCCGCCGACCAGCTCCAGACCTGGGGTGAGCGCGTCGGCGCCCACACCGTGCGCGGTCCCGAGGCCGGCGACCCCGCCTCCGTCGCCTTCGACGCGGTGAAGGAGGGCAAGGAGATGGGCGTCGACGTGGTGCTCATCGACACCGCCGGACGCCTGCACACCAAGACCGGCCTCATGGACGAGCTGGGCAAGGTCAAGCGCGTGGTGGAGAAGCACGCGCCGCTGGACGAGGTGCTGCTCGTCCTGGACGCCACCACCGGTCAGAACGGTCTGGTGCAGGCCCGCGTGTTCGCCGAGGTCGTGGACATCACCGGCATCGTGCTGACCAAGCTGGACGGCACGGCCAAGGGCGGCATCGTGGTCGCGGTCCAGCGCGAGCTGGGTGTGCCGGTGAAGCTGATCGGGCTCGGCGAGGGCGCGGACGATCTCGCGCCGTTCGAGCCGGAGGCGTTCGTGGACGCGTTGATCGGCGACTGAGCGTTTCACCACCTAGGAACGTTCCCAGGTGGTCCAGTGAGAGCGCCCGCCCCCAAGGTGCAGTCGGGGGCGGGCGCCGCTCTTTGTCCCGCCGTTCTGTCTGCCCCCGCGATCTACCCCCGCGACCGGTGCGCCACATAGGCCAGCGTCCCCAGCAGCAGCCGGGCCGCCGGGGGCCGTGTCGCCGAGTCCAGCGCGGGCGGGCGCAGCCAGCGCACCGGGCCGAGGCCGCCCCGGTCGGAGGGCGGGGCGGTGATGTGCGTGCCCGGGCCGAGGCCGCGCAGGTCCAGCGCGGCCGGGTCGTCCCAGCCCAGGCGGTACAGCAGCCGGGGCAGGTCGGCGGCGGCGCCGGGAGCGACGAAGAAGTGGGCGCGGCCGTCCGGGGTCGCGGTGACCGGGCCCAGGGGCAGGCCCATCCGCTCCAGGCGGACCAGGGCGCGGCGGCCGGCCGGCTCGGACACCTCCAGGACGTCGAACGCCTGGCCGACCGGCAGCATCACGGAGGCGCCCGGGAACTCGGACCAGGCCTGGCTCACCTCGTCCAGCGTGGCCCCGGCCGGGACCGGGGGCGCGAACTCCAGGGGATGCGCGCCCGGCGCCGGGCAGCCGGACCGTCCGCACGAGCAGGCGCCGCCGGCGGCCCGGGCCCCCGGCACCACGTCCCAGCCCCACAGCCCGGTGAACTCGGCGACGGTGGTGCACTCCGCCAGGCGCCCGCGCCGACGCGATCCGGAGCGGATCTCGCGGATGCCGCCGATCGTGAAGCCCATGCCCCCTCCAACGGGTCCTGCGCGCCGGTGGTTACGACACGGAACGAGACGGAAGCGGAACGTAACGCTACGGCTCCGCCTGCCCGCTCGGTGATGGGGTCAGTGCGGCGCCTTGAAGCGCACCAGGTGGCATATCGGGCTCCGTGCGCCCCTGAATGCATCACTCCGCCGTCTTCCGCCGGTCCCCCGCCAGTACAGCGCGCCCGGTCAATCGTGTGTCCATTCGAAGGGGTGGCGAATGGTGGCGTTTCCGGGACGCCCGGGACTGGAGGGTGATCGAGAGATTACTCTGAGTGCGCGAGCTCAGGGGGGCGCATGCGTCCGCGGGTATGCCGGAGGCAAGTCGCCCGGTCGTTCGAAGGGTGGAGAATCGCCGGACAGGAGGCGTTATTTACCGGCATTCTGATAAGGCTTGGCGCACTAGGTGACAAGTGGTCTCAGGAAATGGGGGCATCCCAGTGGGCGGCAACGGCGGTAGCGGTACGAGCGCGGAAAAGCGCCCCAACGAACTGCTCGGCTCGTGGTTCGTGCGCAGCGGCTGGTCCAAGGGCGAGCTGGCCCGGCAGGTGAACCGCAGGGCACGCCAGCTGGGTGCCAACCACATCTCGACCGACACCTCCCGGGTGCGCCGCTGGCTCGACGGGGAGAACCCCCGGGAACCGATCCCGCGCATCCTGTCCGAGCTGTTCTCCGAGCGCTTCGGCTGCGTGGTCTCCATCGAGGACCTCGGCCTGCGCGCCGCCCGCCAGTCGCCCGCCGCCTCCGGGGTCGACCTGCCCTGGACCGGCCCGCAGACGGTCGCCCTGCTCGGCGAGTTCTCCCGCAGCGACCTGATGCTCGCCCGGCGCGGCTTCCTCGGCACCTCCCTCGCGCTGTCCGCGGGGCCCTCCCTCATCGAGCCCATGCAGCGCTGGCTCGTCCCCGCCCCCGGCACCCCGGTCCCCGCCGAGCCCGCCTCCGTGCTCGACTCCCGCAGGCCCGGCCGGCTCTCCCAGCCCGAGCTGGACCTGCTGGAGTCCACCACCCGCATGTTCCGCAAGTGGGACGCCCAGTGCGGCGGCGGACTGCGCCGCAAGGCCGTCGTCGGCCAGCTGCACGAGGTGACCGACCTGCTCCAGGAACCCCAGCCCGAGGCCACCACCCGCAAGCTGTTCCAGATCGCCGCCGAACTCTCCCAGCTGGCCGGCTGGATGTCGTACGACGTGGGCCTCCAGCCCACCGCGCAGAAGTACTTCGTGCTCGCCCTGCACGCCGCCAAGGAGGCCGGCGACAAGCCGCTCGGCTCCTACGTCCTCTCCAGCATGAGCCGCCAGATGATCCACCTCGGCCGGCCCGACGACGCCCTGGAACTGATCCACCTCGCCCAGTACGGCAGTCGTGACTGCGCGAGCCCGCGCACCCAGGCCATGCTGTATGCGATGGAGGCCCGCGCCTACGCCAACATGGGCCAGCCCGGGAAGACCAAACGCGCCGTCCGCATGGCCGAGGACACCTTCGCCGAGGCCGGCGACTGGGACGAGCCGGACCCCGACTGGATCCGCTTCTTCTCCGAGGCCGAGCTGTACGCGGAGAACTCCCACTCCTACCGCGACCTGGCCTACAACGCCGGGCGCAGCCCCAGCTACGCCTCCCTCGCCGAACCGCTCATGCGGCGCGCCGTGGAGCTGTTCGCCAAGGACTCCGATCACCAGCGGTCGTACGCGCTCAACCTCATCGGCATGGCCTCCGTGCACCTGCTCCAGCGCGAACCCGAGCGCAGCACCGAGTACGCGGCGAAGGCCCTGGACATCGCCAAGAAGGTCCGTTCCGAACGGGTGAACACCCGCATCCGGAAGACGGTCGGCACGGCCGTGCGCGACTACGGCGAACTGGCCGCCGTGATCGACCTCTCCGAGAAACTCGCCGCCGACCTGCCCGAGGCCGCCGAGGCAGGCTGACCCCGGCACCCCCAGCCCCGGCCGCGGCCGGTCCTCCCGAACTGCCCGACTCGGCTCCCCCATGCCAGGTCATCGAGAGGACCGCCGCGGCCGGTCCGTTCCCCCACGGGAACACCCCGCGGAAGGTTGCGCCACGATAACGACCGGCGCGGCCCGGCATCCCCCGCTTCATCGACGCGTAACACGCAGGGCGCCTTCGTCACCCCGGCGAAACAACGAGGGGCTTCCACCGAAACCGCGCTGCGCGAGTCTCGTGGCGCACAACCGGCCCACCCCTCACCCGACCGGACCGCCAGGCACCGCCCGCACGGGGCCGTACCAATCGACGAGGAGACGCCGATGGCACCAGCCATCATGCTTGCGGCGGACGCACCCAGACTGTCGTCCGCCAACACAGGCTTCATGCTCATCTGTTCCGCCCTGGTGATGCTCATGACCCCGGCCCTGGCCTTCTTCTACGGGGGCATGGTCCGCGTCAAGAGCACCCTGAACATGCTGATGATGAGCTTCATCAGCCTCGGGATCGTCACCATCCTGTGGGTGCTCTACGGCTTCTCCCTCGCCTTCGGCAACGGCAACAGCCTGATCGGCTACAACGCCGACTGGATCGGCCTCAGCGACATCGGCCTCACCGAACTCTGGGACGGCTACACCATCCCGGTCTTCGTCTTCATGGTCTTCCAGCTGATGTTCGCGATCCTCACCCCCGCCCTGATCAGCGGCGCCCTCGCCGACCGGGTGAAGTTCTCCGCCTGGGCCCTCTTCGTCGCCCTGTGGGCCACCCTCGTCTACATCCCCGTGGCCCACTGGGTCTGGGCCGCCGACGGCTGGGCCTTCAAGCTGGGCGTGATCGACTTCGCGGGCGGTACGGCGGTCCACATCAACGCCGGTGCGGCGGCGCTCGGTGTCATCCTCGTCATCGGCAAGCGCGTCGGCTTCAAGCGGGACCCCATGCGCCCGCACAGCCTCCCGCTGGTCATGCTCGGCGCCGGCCTGCTCTGGTTCGGCTGGTTCGGGTTCAACGCCGGCTCCTGGCTCGGCAACGACGACGGCGTGGGCGCGCTGATGTTCGTCAACACCCAGGTCGCCACCGCCGCCGCGATGCTGGCCTGGCTCGCCTACGAGAAGATCCGGCACGGCGCCTGCACCACCCTCGGCGCCGCCTCCGGCGCGGTCGCCGGCCTGGTCGCCATCACCCCCTCCGGCGGCGCGGTCTCCCCGCTCGGCTCGATCGCCGTCGGCGCGATCGCCGGCGTCGCCTGCGCCGCGGCCGTCGGCCTCAAGTTCAGGTTCGGCTACGACGACTCCCTCGACGTGGTCGGCGTCCACATGGTCGGCGGCATCCTCGGCTCCCTGCTCGTCGGCTTCTTCGCCACCGGCAAGGGCCAGTCCACCGCCACCGGCGTCTTCTACGGCGACCACAGCTTCGACCAGCTGTGGAAGCAGTGCGCGGGTGTCTTCGCGGTCCTCGCCTACTCCCTGGTCGCCTCCGCAGTCCTCGCCTTCCTCCTCGACCGGACCCTCGGCATGCGGGTCACCGAGGACGAGGAGATCTCCGGCATCGACCGGGCCGAACACGCCGAGACCGCATACGACTTCAGCGGCGCCGGCGGCGGCGTCACCGCAGCCGGCACCGCCGCCCCGGCCGCCGTACAGACCCGGAAGGTGGACGCATGAAGCTCATCACCGCAGTCGTCAAGCCCCATCGGCTCGACGAGATCAAGGAAGCCCTCCAGGCCTTCGGGGTGCACGGGCTCACCGTCACCGAGGCGAGCGGCTACGGCCGGCAGCGCGGCCACACCGAGGTCTACCGCGGCGCCGAGTACACCGTCGACCTCGTCCCCAAGGTCCGCGTGGAGGTCCTGGCCGAGGACGACGACGCCGAGCAACTGATCGAGGTCATCGTCAAGGCCGCCCGCACCGGCAAGATCGGGGACGGCAAAGTGTGGTCCCTGCCGGTGGAGACCGCCGTCCGCGTCCGCACCGGCGAACGCGGTCCGGACGCACTCTGACCAGCACCGACAGGAAGAGGAGTCGCCGGGTGACGGGCACGGACACGTACACGGGGACGGAAGACGCGCAGCCCGGCGGCTACGCGGCGGCCCGGCTGCGCCTCCTCAACGGGGACGCGCGGTCCGGGCCGCCGCGCCGTTCCGCCCTCGCCGGACTGACCGACGACTGGCTCGCCGGACTGTTCCGCGCGGCGGCCGGCCCGGCCCGGGGCGTCTCCCTCGTCGCCGTCGGCGGCTACGGCCGCGGGGAGCTGTCCCCGCGCAGCGACCTCGACCTCGTCCTGCTGCACGACGGCTCCGACCCCGGCGCCGTCGCCGCCCTCGCCGACCGCGTCTGGTACCCCGTCTGGGACCTCGGCCTCGCCCTCGACCACTCCGTCCGCACCCCCGCCGAGGCCCGCACCACCGCCGCCGAGGACCTGAAGGCCCACCTCGGCCTGCTGGACGCCCGCCACCTGGCCGGCGACAGCACCCTCACCGCCGGCCTGCGCACCGCAGTCCTCACCGACTGGCGCAACCAGGCCCCGAGGCGCCTGCCCGAACTCCGCGACCTGTGCGCCGAGCGCGCCGCCCGCCAGGGCGAACTGCGCTACCTGCTCGAACCCGACCTCAAGGAAGCCCGCGGCGGCCTGCGCGACGCCACCGTGCTGCGTGCCGTGGCCGCCTCCTGGCTCGCCGACGCCCCCCGCGAGGGCCTGGCCGACGCCCGCCGCCGACTGCTCGACGTCCGCGACGCCCTCCACCTGGCCACCGGCCGCGCCACCGACCGGCTCGCCCTCCAGGAACAGGACCAGGTGGCCGCCGAACTGGGCCTGCTCGACGCCGACACCCTGCTGCGCCAGGTCTACGAAGCCGCCCGCGTCATCGCGTACGCCGGCGACGTCACCTGGCGCGAGGTGGGACGCGTCCTGCGCTCCCGGGCCGTACGACCCCGGCTGCGCGCCCTGATCGGCGGTGGCCGGCCGGCCACCGAACGCTCACCGCTCGCCGAGGGCGTCGTGGAACAGGACGGCGAAGTGGTGCTGGCCCGCGCCGCGCGCCCCGACCGCGACCCCGTCCTCCCGCTGCGCGCCGCTGCCGCCGCCGCGCAGGCCGGCCTGCCGCTCTCCCTGCACGCCGTCCGGCGCATGGCCGAGACCGCGCGCCCCCTGCCCACCCCCTGGCCCGCCGAGGCCCGCGAACAACTGGTCACCCTGCTCGGCTCCGGCCGCCCGACCGTCGAGGTATGGGAGGCCCTGGAGGCCGAGGGACTGATCGCCCGCCTGCTGCCCGACTGGGAACGGGTCCGCTGCCGCCCCCAGCGCAACGCCGTCCACATCTGGACCGTGGACCGGCACCTCATCGAGACCGCCGTCCGCGCCTCCGCCCTCACCCGCCGGGTCGGCCGCCCCGACCTGCTCCTGGTCGCCGCCCTGCTGCACGACATCGGCAAGGGCTGGCCCGGCGACCACTCGGTGGCCGGCGAGATCATCGCCAAGGACGTCGCCGCGCGGATCGGCTTCGACCGCGCCGACGTCACCGTGCTGGCCACGCTGGTCCGCCACCACCTGCTGCTCGTCGAGACCGCCACCCGCCGCGACCTGGACGACCCCGCCACCGTCCGCGCCGTCGCCGACGCGGTCGGCACCGAGGGCACCCTGGAACTGCTGCATGCCCTCACCGAGGCGGATGCCCTCGCCACCGGCCCGGCCGCCTGGTCCGCCTGGCGCGGCTCCCTCGTCGCCGACCTGGTCCGGCGCGTCTCCGGCGTCCTCGCCGGGGAAGCACCCGACGAACCCGAACCGGCCGCGCCCACCGCCGAGCAGGAACGCCTCGCCGTGGAGGCCTTCCGCACCGGCGGCCCGGTCCTCGCCCTGCGCGCCCAGACCGAGCCCGTGCCCGGCGGGGAGCCGGCCGGCGAACCGGAACCGCTCGGCGTCGAACTCCTCATCGCCGTCCCCGACCAGCCGGGCGTCCTGCCCGCGGTCGCCGGGGTCCTCGCCGTGCACCGCCTCACCGTCCGCACGGCGGAACTGCGCGCCCTGCGCCTGCCGGCGGACGTGGACGAGGACGGCACGATCCTGCTGCTCGACTGGCGGGTCGCCGCCGAGTACGGCTCCCTGCCCCAGGCGGCCCGGCTGCGCACCGACCTCGTCCGCGCCCTCGACGGCTCCCTGGACATCGCCGGCCGCCTCGCCGAACGCGACGCGGCCTACCCCCGCCGGCGCGGCTGGACCGCCCCGCCGCCCCGGGTCACGGTGGCCCCCGCCGCCTCCCGCCACGCCACGGTGATCGAGGTCCGCGCCCAGGACGCCCCGGGCCTGCTCCACCGCATCGGCACGGCCCTGGAGAAGGCGGGCGTACGGGTGCGGAGCATGCACGTGTCGACGCTGGGAGCCAACGCCGTGGACGCCTTCTACGTCACGACGGGCACGGGCGCGCCGCTGCCGCAGGAGGACGCGGGGTCGCTGGCGCGGGTACTGGAGGAGACGCTGCGGGGGTGACCTTCGCGGCCAGGGCCGATCCGCTTGCGGAGCCAGATACTCTTGAAGGCGACCCAGCTTCCGACTCTGAGGACCGACGCCGCCGTGTTCGATACTCTCTCCGACCGCCTCTCAGCCACCTTCAAGTCCCTCAGGGGCAAGGGCAGGCTCAGCGAGGCGGACATCGACGCCACGGCACGTGAGATCCGCATCGCGCTCCTCGAAGCCGACGTCGCCCTCCCCGTCGTCCGCACGTTCGTCAAGAACGTCAAGGAGCGGGCGCTCGGGGTCGAGATCTCCAAGGCGCTCAACCCGGCGCAACAGTTCATCAAGATCGTCAACGACGAGCTGGTGGAGATCCTCGGCGGCGAGACCCGGCGGCTCCGCTTCGCCAAGCAGCCGCCGACCGTGATCATGCTGGCGGGTCTCCAGGGCGCGGGCAAGACCACCCTCGCGGGCAAGCTCGGCCGGTGGCTCAAGGAACAGGGCCACTCCCCGCTGCTCGTCGCGTGCGACCTCCAGCGCCCGAACGCCGTGAACCAGCTCAGCGTCGTCGCCGAGCGCGCCGGTGTCGCCGTCTACGCCCCCGAGCCGGGCAACGGCGTCGGTGACCCGGTGAAGGTCGCCAAGGACTCGATCGAGCACGCGAAGTCCCGTGTCCACGACATCGTCATCGTCGACACCGCCGGCCGCCTCGGCATCGATCAGGAGATGATGCAGCAGGCCGCCGACATCAGGGACGCGGTCCAGCCCGACGAGATCCTGTTCGTCGTCGACGCGATGATCGGCCAGGACGCCGTCAACACCGCCGAGGCGTTCCGCGACGGCGTCGGCTTCGACGGCGTGGTGCTCTCCAAGCTCGACGGCGACGCCCGCGGCGGTGCCGCGCTGTCCATCCGGCAGATCACCGGCAAGCCGATCATGTTCGCGTCGAACGGCGAGAAGCTGGACGACTTCGACGCGTTCCACCCGGACCGGATGGCCTCCCGCATCCTCGACATGGGTGACCTGCTCACCCTGATCGAGCAGGCGGAGAAGACCTTCAGCCAGGAAGAGGCCGCCAAGATGGCCTCCAAGCTGGCCTCCAAGAAGGGCCAGGACTTCACCCTGGACGACTTCCTGTCCCAGATGGAACAGGTCAGGAAGATGGGCAGCATCAGCAAGCTGCTCGGCATGCTCCCGGGCATGGGCCAGATCAAGGACCAGATCGCCAACCTGGACGAGCGGGACGTCGACCGCACCGCCGCGATCATCAAGTCCATGACCCCGGCCGAGCGCCAGGACCCCACGATCATCAACGGCTCCCGCCGCGCCCGTATCGCCAAGGGCTCCGGTGTCGAGGTCAGCGCGGTCAAGGGCCTGGTCGAGCGGTTCTTCGAGGCCCGCAAGATGATGTCGCGCATGGCCCAGGGCGGCGGCATGCCGGGCATGCCGGGGATCCCGGGCATGGGCGGCGGCCCCGGCCGGCAGAAGAAGCAGCAGAAGAAGGCCAAGGGCAAGCAGCGCTCCGGCAACCCGATGAAGCGCAAGCAGCAGGAACTGGAGGCGGCCCAGCGCCGCGAGGCCGCCGCGCAGGCCGGGGGCGCGCTCGGCCTGCCCGGCCAGCAGGGCGGCCAGGACTTCGAGCTGCCGGACGAGTTCAAGAAGTTCATGGGCTGACCCGTCGGCCCGTACGTCGCACGGGGGCGCCCTTCCACCGGAGGGGCGCCCCTTGCGCATGCCGGTGCGGGTCGGCTGTCGTACCGTCCCGGTATGACCAACCCCGCTCCGCCGCGCAAGTCGCCGGACCAGCCCTGGCGCACCGAGGGCGCCCCGGAGGAACCGCCCCGGCAGCCGCCCGGCGGGCGCGGGATGCGGGGCGGCTGGTGGCGGCTGGTCCTCACCGCGCTGATCGTGTACCTGATCGCCAACCTGGTGCTGTCCTACGTCGACCAGGCGAACGAGCCGACGATCTCGTACACCGAGTTCAGCAGGCAGGTGAACGAGGACAACGTCGCGAAGATCTACGCCAAGGGCGACTCCCTCCAGGGCCAGCTGAAGAAGGAGCGGAAGAACCCGGAGGGCGGCGGCGGATACACCAAGTTCAACACCGAGCGGCCGTCGTTCGCGGACGACGGCCTGTGGGCGAACCTGACCCGGCACAAGGTCACCGTCACGGCCGAGCCGGTCGTCCAGCACCGCAGTTTTCTCGCCAACCTGCTGATCTCGCTGGCGCCGATGCTGCTGCTGATCGCGGTGTGGGTGTTCGTCGCGCGGCGGATGAGCGCGGGGCTCGGCGGTGCGGGCGGGATGCTCGGCCGCAAGGCGCCGCCCAAGCCGGTGGAACTGGTGCCGGGGGAGAAGCGCACCACGTTCGCCGACGTGGCCGGCATCGACGAGGTCGAGGCCGAGCTGAACGACGTCGTCGACTTCCTGAAGAACCCCGACGCCTACCGCCGGATGGGTGCCAAGATGCCCCGGGGCGTGCTGCTGGCCGGCCCGCCCGGCACCGGGAAGACGCTGCTGGCGCGGGCGGTGGCCGGGGAGGCGGGCGTGCCGTTCTTCTCCGCCTCGGCCTCCGAGTTCATCGAGATGATCGTGGGCGTGGGCGCCTCCCGGGTGCGGGAGCTGTTCGCGGAGGCCCGCAAGGTGGCGCCGTCGATCATCTTCATCGACGAGATCGACACCATCGGCCGGGCGCGCGGCGGCGGCGCGTCGATGGGCGGCCACGACGAGCGCGAGCAGACCCTGAACCAGATCCTCACCGAGATGGACGGCTTCTCCGGCTCGGAGGGCGTGATCGTGATCGCGGCCACCAACCGCGCCGACATCCTCGACCCGGCCCTGACCCGCCCCGGCCGCTTCGACCGGGTGGTGCAGGTCTCGCCGCCGGACCGCGGCGGACGCGAGGCCATCCTGCGGATCCACACCCGGGACATCCCGCTCGCCGACGACGTCGACCTCGCGCAGGTGGCCCGTACGACACCCGGCATGACGGGCGCGGAGCTGGCGAACCTGGCCAACGAGGCCGCGCTGCTCGCCGTCAAGCGGAAGCAGCGGCAGGTGACCGGCTCCGACCTGTCCGAGGCGCTGGAGAAGGTGCAGCTCGGGGCGGAGCGCCCGCTGGTGATGCCGGAGGAGGAGCGCCGGCGCACCGCGTACCACGAGAGCGGGCACGCGCTGCTGGGCATGCTCCAGCCGGGCGCCGACCCGGTCCGCAAGATCACGATCGTGCCGCGCGGCCGGGCGCTGGGCGTGACGCTGTCGACGCCGGAATCGGACAAGTACGCGTTCACCGAGGAGTACCTGCGCGGCCGGATCATCGGCGCGCTGGGCGGGATGGCGGCCGAGCAGGTGGTCTACGGCGTGATCACCACGGGGTCCGAGAGCGACCTGGAGCAGGTCACGAACATCGCCCGGGGCATGGTCTCGCGCTGGGGCATGAGCGAGCGGGTGGGCCGGCTGTCCGCGCTGCCGAACGACGCCCAGCAGGCCTACGGCCTCGCCGCCGCCCCGGGGACCCTCGATGTCATCGACGCCGAGATGCGGCGGATCGTGGACGAGTGCTACGCGGAGGCGTGCCACAAGCTGGGCGAGCACCGGGGACGCCTCGACGCGCTCGCGCACGCCCTGCTGGAGAACGAGACGCTGGAGGAGGCGGACGCGTACCGCGTCGCCGGGATCCCCCGCCTGGCCAAGGGGGGCAAGGAGGGCAGGGAAGCCTAGGGGACCCGGGCGACCAGGTAGCGGAAGACGTTCGGCATCCACACCGTGCCGTCCGGGCGGCGGTGCGGGTGCAGGGCCTCCGTCAGCTCCTTGTCGACCTGCCGGGCGTCGGTCGCCGCGAGGGCCGCGTCGAACAGACCGGTCGACAGCAGTCCCCGTACGGCGCTGTCGAGGTCGGCGTACCCGAACGGGCAGGCGACCCGGCCGGAGCCGTCCGGCCGCAGCCCGGCCCGGGCGGCGGCCTCCTCCAGGTCGTCGCGGCGGGCGGGCCGCCAGCCGTTCGCGCCGGGCAGCGGGCCGGCCGGTCCGGCGGCCACCCGCAGCACCGAGGCGGTGGCGCACCGCTCGGGCGGCCCCCAGCCGGCCAGCACCACGGCGGCCCCGGGCGCGGCCAGCGGCAGGACGGCGGCGAGCAGCTCGCCGAGCCCGTCGGCGTCGCCCGGCTCGAAGACGGTCACCAGGGTGTACGGCTCCCCGTCCGCCGGCGCGGCGGGCGGGCCGTCGAGGAGGTGCGGGGCGCCGCGCGCGCGTCTGCCACCGGGCGGGGAGCCGGGCCGCAGGCGGGCGCGCGCGAGGGCGAGCCGTTCCGGGAAGGCGGAGTCGACCCCGGTGACCGCGGCGCCCCGGGAGGCCGCCAGCAGCAGGGCGAGCCCGGAACCGCAGCGCAGACCCAGCAGCCGGCTTCCGGGGCCCACGCCGAGTCGGTCGTAGACGGCTTCGTAGAGCGGTACGAGCATCCGCTCCTGGATCTCGGACCAGTCACGCGCGCGTGCGCCCAGGTCCACGCGGGGTGCGGGGTCCGCGTGAGCCGGGTCCGCGTGAGCCACGTGCTGCCGCACGAGCGTAGGTGTCATAGAAGCGCCCCAATCCGCCGACGGTCCGTCGCTGTATTCGGTCGCGTGGCCCCCGTGCCGTGTCCGCGCGCACTTCCCACGTATGCCAGGTAACTCCGGGGCCGCGGCGCCGTCCAGTGGTCGCGGGGTCCGGCTTGGGCCGTGGACGCGGGTGTGGCGAGAATTCACATCCCGGCAACCTGGCGGGCCGTACGGTGGCCGCGCACGGGGGTGGGCCGGTGGCGGGCGGCGGGCCGGGGCGCGGTAACGTCGCGCGGGCGGGGACGCCGGCCGGGACGGGCCGGGGCCGCGAGCGGCCGGACGCGCCTGTCGTGCGGCCGACGTCCCGTGCGCCTCAGGGGTCCACCGGTGGTGCGTAGCGTCGCCTACGCACCGGCTTGGGCGGAGCTGTGCCGCTTCTCCGCAGATCAGCGCACCCGCCCTCGTCAGGACGCATCAGCGGCAACTGACGGGTACGTGCAAATTATTTGGGATGCCCCGGAATAGGAACACAGAGGCACCCCCGCTCGTTGTCATTACGTGAGCACGACACAGACACAGACACCACCTGTCCTCGCCGCAGAGCTGGCGCAGGCGTGGGCCGACATTCAGCGGCACCACCCCGAGCTGCCGGACCTTGCCGCACCGGAGTCCCTGATCGGAGAGTCGTCGTCCGCGTGTGGTCACGAACTCTCCTTCGAACGGCTGCTGCATGAGGCAGTCCACGGCATCGCCGCCGCCCGGGGCGTCCGGGACACCTCCCGGGCGGGCCGCTACCACAACCGCCGCTTCCTCGCGATCGCCGAGGAGCTGGGCCTGGACCACCCCGAGGAGCCGCACCCGAGCAGCGGTTTCTCCCTGGTCACGCTGAACGCCGAGGCGAAGCGGCGCTACCGCCCGACCATCGAGCGCCTTCAGCGCGCGCTGAAGGCCCACCTCGCCGCCACCTCCGCCGACACCTCCCGCACCTTCCGCGGCCCGGCCGCCCGGCACGGCTCCTCCGGGGGCGGTGTCCGGGTCAAGGCGGTGTGCGACTGCGGGCGCAACGTCCGGGTCGTCCCGTCGGTCCTCGCGCAGGCCCCCATCGTCTGCGGCGGCTGCGGCAAGCCCTTCAGGATCCCGGAGGTCGTGGGAGTGGCGTGAGCACGGCCCGCGGAACCGGCATCTCGTGGCTGCCGGGTCGCGGCCGGCGACCCCATCGGACCGGGCAGCGCGCCCGACGTGCCCTCACCTCCACGCCGGGTGCCTGCCAGGTCTGCCCATCACCCCTCGTCCACCCCGCGGACCGGAGCGGCCCGCGGGGTGTGGCAGAATGGCTAGCTGTACTCGACAGCCGCACAGGACCCCTCTCTCCTCCGGCTGACGCGTCCATCGGGCACTCGGGTACCGCAACCCCACGCGGCGTCTCGCCGTGCCCAACCACGTCAATTCCAGGAGAACCCACTCCCGTGGCAGTCAAGATCAAGCTGAAGCGTCTGGGCAAGATCCGTTCGCCTCACTACCGCATCGTCGTCGCCGACTCCCGTACCCGCCGTGACGGCCGGGCCATCGAGGAGATCGGCAAGTACCACCCGACCTACAACCCGTCGGTCATCGAGGTGGACGCCGAGCGTGTGGCGTACTGGCTGGGTGTCGGCGCGCAGCCCACCGAGCCCGTGCTCGCCATCCTCAAGAAGACCGGCGACTGGCAGAAGTTCAAGGGCGAGCCGGCTCCCGCGCCGCTGCTCGTCGCCGAGCCCAAGCCGGCCCGTCCG
The DNA here is from genome assembly GCF_040636485.1 of Streptomyces sp. NPDC038707. Classification (NCBI taxonomy): domain Bacteria; kingdom Bacillati; phylum Actinomycetota; class Actinomycetes; order Kitasatosporales; family Streptomycetaceae; genus Streptomyces; species Streptomyces sp. NPDC038707. Next base: position 152,513 of record NZ_JBEZUP010000011.1, on the reverse strand, counting down.
TCGTTCGAGGCCCTCGGCGGTGACGACGAGGGCAAGGGTGAGGCGATCACCCAGAAGAAGAAGGCTGAGAAGAAGGACGAGGCCGCGGCTGAGTCCGAGTCGACCGAGGCCTGAGCAGCATGCTCGAAGAGGCGCTTGAGCACCTCGTGAAGGGCATCGTCGACAACCCTGACGATGTGCAGGTCGCCTCGCGCGACCTGCGCCGCGGACGCGTGCTGGAGGTCCGGGTCCACCCCGACGACCTCGGCAAGGTGATCGGTCGCAACGGCCGCACCGCGCGCGCCCTGCGTACCGTCGTGGGCGCCATCGGCGGCCGCGGTGTCCGCGTCGACCTCGTCGACGTGGACCACGTTCGCTGACGCTTCATCGCAACCGGCTCGGGCCGGGGAGGGCCACTGGGCCGTCCCCGGCCCGCAGTCGTATGACAGGAGATTTGGACAGGTGCAGCTCGTAGTCGCACGGATCGGCCGTGCCCATGGCATCAAGGGCGAGGTCACCGTCGAGGTACGTACCGACGAGCCGGAGCTCAGGCTCGCCCCCGGCGCCGTACTCGCCACGGAGCCCGCTTCCGCCGGACCGCTGACCATCGCCACGGGGCGGGTGCACAGCGGCCGCCTCCTGCTGCGCTTCGAGGGCGTCACCGACCGCACCGCGGCCGAGGCCCTGCGCAACACCCTGCTGATCGCCGAGGTGGACCCGGAGGAACTGCCGGAGGACGAGGACGAGTACTACGACCACCAGCTGGTCGACTTGGACGTGGTCACCGTGGACGGCACGGAGGTCGGCCGGATCACCGAGATCTCCCACCTGCCCCACCAGGACCTGTTCATCGTGGAGCGCCCGGACGGCAGCGAGGTGATGATCCCGTTCGTGGAGGAGATCGTCACCGAGATCGACCTGACCGAGCAGCGGGCGGTCATCACGCCGCCGCCGGGCCTGATCGACGACCGCGCCGAGATCGCCTCCTCCCGGGACGAGGACGCATGAGGCTCGACGTCGTCACGATCTTCCCCGAGTACCTGGAACCGCTGAACGTCTCCCTCGTCGGCAAGGCACGCGCGCGGGGACAGCTCGACGTCCACGTGCACGACCTGCGGAGCTGGACGTACGACCGGCACAACACGGTGGACGACACACCGTACGGCGGCGGCCCCGGCATGGTCATGAAGACCGGCCCCTGGGGCGAGGCCCTCGACACCGTCCTCGCCGACGGCTACGAGTCCGGCGCCCACGCCCCCGCGCTGATCGTGCCCACGCCCAGCGGCCGCGCGTTCACCCAGGAACTGGCCGTCGAACTCTCCGAACGCCCCTGGCTGATCTTCACCCCGGCCCGCTACGAGGGCATCGACCGGCGCGTCATGGACGAGTACGCGACCCGCCTGCCGGTCTACGAGGTCTCCATCGGCGACTACGTCCTGGCCGGCGGCGAGGCGGCCGTCCTGGTCGTCACGGAGGCCGTCGCCCGGCTGCTGCCCGGCGTCCTCGGCAACGCCGAGTCCCACCGCGACGACTCCTTCGCCCCCGGCGCGATGGCCAACCTCCTGGAAGGCCCGGTCTACACCAAGCCGCCCGTCTGGCGCGGCCGGGACATCCCCGAGGTGCTGCTCAGCGGCCACCACGGCAAGATCGCCCGCTGGCGCCGCGACGAGGCCCTGAAGCGTACGACCGCCCACCGGCCCGACCTGATCGAGCGCTGCGACCCCAAGGCCTTCGACAAGAAGGACCGCGAGATGCTCTCCATCCTGGGCTGGGAACCGGACCCGGACGGGGATCCGTACGGCCGATTTTGGCGCCGCGCCGAGGGCGTGGAAGAATAGGCCGCTGTTGTGCGTCCGTCCGGCGAGCGCCCCTGCCACAGGGGGATACGACGCCCGCCCCGATCCGCACGGCAGTCCTCCTGGAACCCCTAGTTTCCGTTGATGACCTGTGGCATCAACGAGGAAAGCAGACGAAATGTCTCACCTGCTCGACTCCGTCGACTCCGCGTCGCTGCGCAGCGACATCCCGGCCTTCCGTCCGGGTGACACCGTCAACGTCCACGTGCGCGTCATCGAGGGCAACCGCTCCCGTGTGCAGCAGTTCAAGGGCGTTGTGATCCGCCGCCAGGGCTCCGGTGTCCGCGAGACCTTCACGGTCCGCAAGGTCTCGTTCTCCGTCGGCGTCGAGCGCACCTTCCCGGTGCACACCCCGATCGTCGAGAAGATCGAGCTGGTCACCCGTGGTGACGTGCGCCGCGCCAAGCTGTACTACCTCCGTGACCTGCGCGGCAAGGCCGCGAAGATCAAGGAGAAGCGCGAGAGCTGAGCGCTCTGACGGTTCACAGCGGGGCCGGATAGCATCTGGCTCCGATGGACACCGAAGCACAGCCGACCGAACGCGACCGCTCCTCCCACCCCGGTTCCCCGGGGGCGGAGGGCCGGTCGCGTTTCGCGTCGGTGGCCCGGCTCGCCGACTGGCTCCCGGGCGGCCGGATCACCCTCACCCTCCTCGCCGGCCTGGCGTTCCTGCTGGTCCTCAACGCCTTCGTGGTGCAGCCGTTCCAGATTCCGAGCGGCTCCATGGAGCAGGGGCTGAGGATCGGGGACCGCGTCCTCGTGAACAAGCTCGCGTACCGCTTCGGTGCCCGGCCCGGCCGCGGTGACGTGATCGTGTTCGACGGAACCGGGTACTTCGGGGACGCCGACTACGTCAAGCGGGTCGTCGGGGTAGGCGGAGACCACGTGGTCTGCTGTGACAAGCGGGGGAGGCTCGAGGTGAACGGCCGTCCGGTCGACGAGACCTCGTTCCTCTATCCGGGGGACAGCGCTTCCAGCGTGCCCTTCGACGTCGTCGTCCCGGCGGGCCGGCTGTTCGTCCTCGGCGACCACCGCAGCGACTCCAGCGACTCCCGGGACCACCTCGGCTCGCCCGGCGGCGGCATGATCCCCGTGGGGGAGGTCATCGGCCGGGCCGACTGGATCCTGTGGCCGTACCGCCACTGGACGCACCTGACCCGGCCGTCCGCCTACGCGGGCGTGCCCGACGCCCCGGCGGAGGGCGGCCATGGGTAACCGCGGCAAGCCGCGCCGGGTGCCCGCCGGCCCCGCCGACAACCCGCTGCCCACCGGGGGCCGCCGCGCCTCCGCGCCCGGCGGCGGCCGCACCCGCGCGGAGCGCCGCAGGCTCCAGCGCAAGGTCAAGCGCAAGCGCAGACGCTCGGCCGTCCGGGAGATCCCCCTCCTGGTGGGCGTCGCCGTCCTCATCGCCCTCGTCCTGAAGACCTTCCTCGTCCAGGCCTTCGTGATCCCGTCCGGGTCCATGGAGCAGACCATCCGGATCGGCGACCGGGTCCTGGTCGACAAGCTCACCCCCTGGTTCGGCGCCGAACCCGAGCGCGGGGACGTCGTCGTCTTCCACGACCCGGGCGGCTGGCTCCAGGACGAGCAGACCGCCAAGAAGAACGACCCGGTCGTCCTCAAGCAGCTCAAGGAAGGGCTCGGCTTCATCGGCCTGCTGCCGTCCGACAACGAGAAAGACCTGATCAAACGGGTCATCGGAGTCGGCGGCGACCATGTGAGGTGCTGTGACGCACAGGGCCGCGTCACCGTCAACGGCGTACCGCTCACCGAGGGCGACTACCTCTATCCGGGTGACCAGCCCTCCGCCACGCCCTTCGACATCACCGTCCCCGAGGGCCGGCTGTGGGTCATGGGCGACCACCGGGGCAACTCCGCGGACTCCCGCTCCCACCAGGACACCCCCTACGGCGGCACGGTCTCCGTGGAATCGGTGGTCGGGCGGGCCATGGTCATCGGCTGGCCGGCCGGCCACTGGACGCGCCTCGCGGAACCTAAAACCTTCGCAAGCGTCCCCGACTCGGCGTCGGGGACGGCCGCCGTTCCCCAGGTGTCGCATAGGGTTGCCCCGGAGAATCGGAACGGAATGACACGGCTTGCGACCCCTGCGGAACTCCCGCTCGTTATGGGAGTGGTGGGCCTGCGCAGTGTGTGGGGCAGGCAGCGGCACAGAGTGAGGAGTTGGCGTGGGGGATGTGGCGGTTGGCGCACGATCCGGGCACGACGGCGAGGAGCACCGCGGACACCCCGGGGAACCGGACGTGCCCGTACCGGACGGCACCGTGAACTCCGGGAATGACCGCGCGGACGGCGACGGGAACACGCCGGAGGGCGAGCCGCGTGACGGGACCGCGGCGCCGGTCGCGGGGGCGCGGCGGCCGAAGCAGTCGCGCTCCTTCTGGAAGGAGCTGCCGATCCTGATCGGCATCGCGCTGGTCCTGGCGCTGCTGATCAAGACGTTCCTGGTGCAGGCGTTCTCGATCCCGTCCGACTCGATGCAGAACACCCTCCAGCAGGGTGACCGGGTCCTGGTCGACAAGCTCACCCCCTGGTTCGGCTCCGAGCCCGAGCGCGGCGAGGTCGTCGTCTTCCACGACCCGGACAACTGGCTGGCGGGCGAGCCGACGCCGACCCCGAACCCGGTGCAGAAGGTCCTCAGCTGGGTCGGCCTGATGCCCTCGGCGGAGGAGAAGGACCTCATCAAGCGGGTGATCGGGGTCGGCGGCGACACGGTCGAGTGCAAGAACAGCGGCCCGCTGAAGGTCAACGGCAAGGCGCTGGACGAGCCGTACGTCTACCCGGGCAACACGCCGTGCAGCGTGGACGACCAGGGCGGCCAGTTCAAGGTGAAGGTGCCCAAGGGCTACATCTGGGTGATGGGCGACCACCGCCAGAACTCCCGCGACTCGCGGTACAACCAGTCCGACAGGAACCACGGCATGGTCCCCGTCGACAAGGTCGTCGGCCGTGCCATCGTCAAGGCCTGGCCCATCAACCGCTGGGGCACCCTGCCCGTCCCGGACACCTTCGACCAGCCCGGTCTCGACCGGCAGAGCTCCGCCGCCGCGTCCCTGACGGCGGCCCCGCAGGGCCTGGCCGTCGCCGCGGTGCTGCCGGTGGCGCTGTGGCGCCGCCGGCGCGCCGGGCGCGAGGCGGCGGGGCCGCAGCGGCCGACGACGGCGACCGGGAGCGGTCCCGCCGAGCTGTGACCCCCGGCCGGGCCGGAGCCCGCGGCCGGCCGGTGGACGCGGCCGTTCGGGAGGCGCGTCCGCTCCGGTTCTCAATGCCCGGCACCGGTGCCCTGGCCCTGTTGATGCTCCGGCCGGCTCGGCCGTTCCCGACGGTGGTCGCGGTCGAGAGGAAGGGGCTGCCCTCGTTCGGTACCGCCGGGTAGGGTGCGGGTCCATGGGTGGCGAGAGCATGACGCGTACGGCCCCGTCGGGCGGCGGCACCGGTACGGCACGGGACGGCGGCGGCCGGCTCGGGCAGCGGCTGTCCGGAGTGGCGGTGGCGCTCGGGCTGGTGCTGTTCCTGGGCGGCTTCGCGTGGGCGGCGGTGGTCTACCGGCCGTACACCGTTCCGACCGGCTCCATGTCCCCCACCATCGCCGCCGGCGACCGGGTACTGGCCCAGCGGGTCGACGGCGACGAGGTGCGCCGCGGTGACGTGGTGGTCTTCGAGGACAAGAACTGGGTCGCCAACTCCAAGGTGGTCAAGCGCGTGGTGGCCGTGGGCGGTGACACCGTGTCCTGCTGCACCGGCGGCAAGCTGACCGTCGACGGCAAGCCGATCGAGGAGCCCTATCTGCCCGAGGGCAGCCAGGCCGAGCTGAAGGGCTTCGGCACGGTGACCGTCCCCGAGGGCCGGCTGTTCCTCCTCGGCGACGAACGCCAGGGCTCCCTGGACTCCACCGCCCACCTCAGCGAGGCGGCGCGGGGCACCGTCTCCCGCGACGCCGTCTCGGCCCGCGTGGACGCCGTCGTCTGGCCCTGGAAGGGCATGCTGGAGCGCCCCACCGGCTTCGAGACACTGGGCGCCCTCTCCGAGCCGGGCCCGCTGCGCACGCTGCAGGTGCTGATCGTGGCCGGCGCGGTGCTGGTCCTCGGCGGCGGCGCCTACGGTCCGATCGCGACCCGCCTCGGCCGCTCCCGCACCGCCCCGCCCCGCCAGGAGACGGCCGGTGCCCGCTGAGACGACGCGGCCGAAGGAGGAGCCGCACGAGGACGGGGTGCCGTACGAGGACGAGGCGCCGCACGAGGGCGCGGGGGGCCCGCGCAAGGTGGCGCGGGTGGTGCTGCTCGACCCCCAGGACCGCATCCTCCTCCTGCACGGCCATGAGCCGGACGACCCGGACGACGACTGGTGGTTCACGCCCGGCGGCGGACTGGAGGGCAGCGAGACACGCGAGGAGGCCGCGCTGCGGGAACTCGCGGAGGAGACCGGCATCACCGACGTCCGACTGGGCCCGGTGCTCTGGCGGCGACGGTGCTCGTTCCCGTTCGCGGGCCGCCGCTGGGACCAGGACGAGTGGTACTACCTGGCCCGTACCAGCCAGACGGCCACCGCCGCGACGGGGCTGACGGAACTGGAGCGGCGCAGCGTCGCCGGAGCGCGCTGGTGGACGTGTCGGGAACTGGCCCGGGCACGTGAGACGGTGTATCCGACCAGACTCGCCGAGCTGCTGCGCACGCTGCTCGACGAAGGCCCCCCGGCCAGCCCCGTGACCCTCGACACGGAAATCGTCTGAGGGCCCCTCGGACTGGCGCACAATGGTGGGATCGCACGGCTGAAGGGGAACATGCCATGAGCGCCGAGGACCTCGAAAAGTACGAGACCGAGATGGAGCTGAAGCTCTACCGGGAGTACCGAGATGTCGTCGGTCTGTTCAAATACGTGATCGAGACCGAGCGGCGTTTCTATCTCACCAACGACTACGAGATGCAGGTGCACTCGGTCCAGGGCGAGGTGTTCTTCGAGGTCACCATGGCCGACGCCTGGGTCTGGGACATGTACCGCCCGGCTCGCTTCGTCAAGCAGGTGCGAGTCCTCACGTTCAAGGATGTGAACATTGAGGAGCTGAACAAGAGCGACCTGGAGCTGCCGGGCGGCTGATGACCCGCGGCTTCCGGAAGACCGAACTCGTTCGGGTGACGGAGTTTTCCACAACCGGCCAGTAGTCCCCCAAGATCAACAGCGGGGGCCGGGATGCGTGACGGTGGGCGCCGAGGAGGTGCCGACATGAACGCACGAGAGGCAATCGGCAAATACGGCGAGGACCTGGCCGCCCGGCGGCTCGCCGAGGCCGGCATGACGATCCTGGAGCGCAACTGGCGCAGCGGACGGTCCGGCGAGATCGACATCGTGGCGCGGGACGGGGACGCGCTCGTCGTCTGCGAGGTGAAGACCCGCAGGGGCGGTTCCTACGAACATCCGATGGCCGCGGTGACCCCCGAGAAGGCGGCCCGGCTGCGCGCCCTCGCCGAACACTGGATCCAGGCCCACGGCGGAGCCCCGCCGGGCGGCGTCCGCATCGACCTCGTCGGCGTCCTCCTGCCCCGCCGGGGCGCGCCCTCCGTCGAGCACGCACGGGGGGTGGCCTGAATGGCGTTCGCCCGCACCTGCTCCGTCGCCCTGGTCGGCGTCGAGGGCGTCGTCGTGGAGGTCCAGGCCGACCTGGAACCCGGAGTGGCGGCCTTCACCCTGGTCGGCCTCCCCGACAAGAGCCTGACAGAAAGCCGCGACCGGGTACGGGCGGCGGTGGTGAACTCGGGCGGCGAGTGGCCGCAGAAGAAGCTCACCGTCGGACTCAGCCCGGCCTCGGTCCCCAAGGCCGGCTCGGGCTTCGACCTGGCCGTGGCCTGTGCGGTGCTCGGTGCCGCCGAACGGATCGATCCCCGTGTCCTCGCCGACATCGTCATGATCGGAGAGCTGGGCCTGGACGGCCGGGTGCGTCCGGTACGGGGCATCCTGCCGGCCGTCCTCGCGGCGGCCGACGCCGGGTACGAGCAGGTGGTCGTGCCCGAGTGCGCCGCCGCCGAGGCCTCGCTGGTCCCGGGGGTGTCCGTGCTCGGGGTGCGCAGTCTGCGGCAGCTCATCGCGGTCCTCGCCGAGGAGCCGGTACCCGACGAGGCACCGCACGAGCAGGGCCGCCCCGATCCCCTGCTGGCCGGGCTGCGGGTGCCCGGCACGGGCGCGGCCACCGGCATGCACAGCGCCGGCGCCGCGCAGCACGACCAGGACCACGACCTGGCGGACGTCGTGGGACAGACCGCCGCCCGCACGGCCGTGGAGGTGGCCGCCGCCGGTATTGGTAGGGGCGGATATCAGAAGCTGCGCAATGCCTCGACGCCACCTGCGGTCTCGCGACAGCAGATCGCTCGTCAGCGGGCGTGGACGTACCGCCTGCAGGGCTACAGAGAGGCGGCTGCGGAGGGGCGCTGCGGTCGATGTCCTGACCGACGGCAGGGGAGACAATCGACTGATACAGGTCGCCCATGCGCCGTAGGATGACGAGCACGTTGAGGGTAGGGGGACGGGTGTCATGGCGATGACTGGACAGGGTGACTCTGTCGCGGTGGAGCGTCGGCTGGGGCGAGCCGTCCTGTTCTTGCAGCAGCAGGCTCCCATGGTGACCAATAATGTAATCCGAGCCGATATTGCCACCCTGCTGCTAGCTGGCCAGGCAATGGACTTTGCATCGCGCATGCACGGCTATGGGCGAATCACAAATGCGCAGGCTATTCGACATTTTGCGAGACTGTCCGGGATTCCCGAGAGCATTCTTAGCCTACAGGTCCTCCCGGTGCTCAAACAGGCGAATGTAATCGACTTCACGCTTGACTCAGACGGTGTTGTTCAGAGTGTCGAAGAGTTCGTCGGGGTCGGCGGCACTGTAATCCAACAGACGTTCAGGGTTTTGGGGCAACTTAGGCCGTCTGAAGAGGAACTCGCACTCCTTCACAGTGTTGAGATCGCGTCGTGGGCTCCGCTGACCAAGACTCAGCATCTCGACCAGATCGTTCGACTCGGTATTTCAGACCGTGCGGCGGCGCGAGGTTTCGAGATCTCGCTGGCAACTTCTATAAACCGTCGAGTCTTCTCCAGCGACCTGAACGAGGATGTGATCTTCAACCCTCATGTTTGGGGGACCAATCAGATCCAGATGGCTTCATTTCTCCGCAACCTCCCTCCGGGAGAGCGTGATGCACTGCTTTCAATCTGCGAACAGGCGTCGACGAAGCCTGGGTCCACCCTCGATGCCGTTGGTGGGAATCCCAGCATTCTGAAGAGCGCTCGCAAAGTTGGATTGATTCAGACCGGAACGGTGAAGTCAAACGCTTCAGGGGTGCCTCTTTCACAGACCTACGTTTTTTCTCCTCTGATTCAGACCGCAGACGACCAGTCGACGACTACGGAAGCGCTGCATCTACGCAAGCTCTTCATTGCGCACATTCTCTTTGGGCGCGAGAAGGCCATGCTTGGCCGGGGACGGATCAATGATCCGGTCGTCCTGGTGTCAAAGCTCTTGAATTATGGCTCTGTCGGCCCGGCCACCAATATCGGAACCGACTACCATCTGTTGGAATCTCACGGTGTCGTGCAGGTTGAGGAACTTCCGAACGGTAGAGCCTTCCTCAAACTGGTCAAGGAAGAAATCGTTCGAGATGGCCTTGACTGGCTCAAGGCCAGCATCGGGAATGTTCCTGGAGAAGGCTCCTCCCTCAAAGTTGAGAACGCCCCCGGCATGTTTGTAACGCCGGAGGAGGACCGATCCAAGCTGGCGGATGACGCGGCCAGTGACGAGATCACCACCGCCACGATTCTTGAGTTGAGGAAGGAGGTCCAGCGTGCAGTCAGGAGCGAGAGCCCGTTCGGGCGCTAAAAAGACAGCAGCCCCCAGGACACCGCAACCTGGAGAACTCTTGGAGGCACGGGTTGCCCAGCTTTGGTTCTGGGAGGGCTTCTATTCGCGCTACGGAGTCAACCTGGAGCGCTACTATCAAGAGCCACTCCTGGTCACTGATCTAGATCTCTTCGCCTTCGACTTCACCCCTCACCTAGCGCAGATCAAACACATTGGGGAAGTTAAATCCGGAACGGGGAAGAGCGCGGAAAAGCCGCTTGATCGCCTTGTCTGGCTTCGTGGCCTTCGAGAGCTCGTCGGTGCAGACGCTGCGGAGCTGACGATTGCCAAAGGTGTTACCAGCCGCATTCGGCAGCTTGGTCGAAGCCTCGACGTGACGGCGCAGAGCGTCGAGGACTTTGAGCGCCGAGAAGGTAATGCCGTTGGGAAAATGGCAAACCTGGGGGCTCACGGCGTCGATGCTCTTACTCTGGAGCGGGATACCCGTGATGCATGCCGCGGTAATGCGGACCTCGATCGGGCATTCAAGTTCCTTCGCGGAGAGGTTCTGTTCCTTGAACCCTTCTTGGCGATCAAACAGCTCATCGATCTGTTGCAAGGGATCGGACGGCACTGGACTCCGCGGCTTCAGGATGGGGAGGCTCGAGCTGTCCGGTGGCTGGCTGCAGAGGGAGTCAGCATCCTCGCTCTGAAGCTGGTGGCCGCCGCTGCAACTGCGATGACCTTGAGTCGAGCTGATTGGGACCATCTAGTTGCCGAGCGCCTTGCCGAAGGCGCCGTTCCAATGCATCAGATGCGGAAAATTTCCGACGCGGTTGATAAGTATGTCGCCGGCGTACTTTCTGCTGTGAAAGTTGCCCCCGAAGTTCGTACCGAGGCGATTGGTGCGTTCCTCCCCGAGCCTCCGCATTATGCAGGCTCTCTCGCGGAGCTCTGTTGGAGATTCAAGGGTGATGCTCCGGTTGCTCGCGTATTTCCGCGACAGCTAGACCTTTTCGTCTTTGAGCGGCTGGTCAAACGTCGGGAAATCGATTCCTCCGTAGTCATGCGTCTGGGGCTTGGTCGGGACACGTTCGGGCATACGCGCCGCCTGATTGCTGCTTTCTTGCGATCGTGCGATGCAAGCTTTGACGAGCTAGATCGAGTTCTGACCAGCGAGGTAGGGGTGGGAGCTAGTTCCGGCGCCGAATCCCCTGCCACTCTGACGTCCTGACCTCCAGCTCGCGTTTCACGTAATTCCGCTCGGTCTTTATTGGTAGGGGGGATATCGCTAGTTGCGCAATGGGGTGCCCCGGCGGGCCAGCTCTGCCGCGTAGGCCGCCCACTGTCCGCCAGCCTTCCAGCGGTCAACTGAGGAAATGCTGATGCCGAGGAGCCGGTTGATGACGCTCTCGGGCAGGGCAGCGGCGAGGTCCCGAAGAGCGGCGTGCTGACTGGCACGAGCTGTGATCCCTTGCGCCTTCAGTCGTTGGAGGAGGGTTGCAGGGCTGAGGTGGCGCTCGGGGTGCCGGCCAGGAAACAGCCATGGACTGGTGCTGTCGCGTCCGATAGCGGAGTAGGCACGACGCTCGGCGGCCAGCTGGGTCACCAGTTCGCCGAAAGCACCGGGGAGGTGGAGCGGGTCTCGTCCGATAGCAAGATGGACGCCTGCCGCGGTCTGCAGCACTTGGTTGACGCGGATCTTCGCGATCGCCGTGGAGGACTGAGCGAAGAGCACCACCATCAGGCCGGCGACACGCAGGTCAAGAGGGATCGTGACGTCCGTCAGGAGCTTCTGGGACAGCTCGATCCGCTTCTCGGTGTCGAGGGGCGGTGTCGGGTTGGTGCGAGTCGGCGAGGGGACGATCAAGCCGGAAGCATGGCCGCGGGCAACCGCCCATTTCACAAACGGCCTGGCGTGAAGGTGTACGGACTTGCCCTCCGACAGCCACTGATCGATCTCTCGCTGGCTGCACTTGCCCAGGTCAGTGCCGTGATCGCGGAGCCACTTCATGAGACGAGCACCTTGTCGAACATTGACTCGTATGGTGTTGATCTGGTTGTAGGTGGCGGGGCGGCCGACGAGACGGCGCCGAAGGCGGCCGATCTGGTCCCACTGAGCGAATGCCTGCAGCAACTTGCGGTCGTCGGCGTCCGAGACGTCGTCGAAGATCTTGGCCAGCGACTGTTTCAGGGCCACCATTTGTTCATCGCGGTGCGGCAGGGCGCCCGCCGTGATTAGGACTCCTCGCAGGTAGTCGACGGCTTTGCTGCGGGGATACTGGTCAAGCGTGGAGTGGTCGACGGGGAAGCCGTCGGTTCCCAGCTGGGACAACACGCTGGCCGCTCTGGTCCTCGGCGCGATCCACGAGAGAACAGATCGCGGATCGGCTGCCGTGCTGAGAGCTTCGAACGCTGTCTCCATGCCGGGGCGGATGACGCCGTCAGACGTGGCCAGGAGCTCGTTGAGGCGGCGGATGCAGGCGCAACGAGGGCAGAGTCCGTGGTGCCAGAGGACGGCGGACTCGCCGCAGCCGATGCAGGTGCGGTAGGCGACCGGGTCCTTGGTGAAACAGGTGTGACAGAGGTAGCCGTCGGGGGTGCGGGCACGGGGATAGAAGGTTCTGCCGCACTGGTAGCAGGGGTGCTTGACCTGGTAGCACGTCTCGCAGCGGGGTGTTGAGGTACTGGCTCCGATGCAGGGCCGACGCCGGCCGCAGAGGCAGCACCGATCGACAGGCAGGCGGTAGCAAGATCGGCAGAGTGGCCCGTCGGGCGTTCGCCTCCCGACCTGGCGGTGGCGGCGGCACTGGATGCACTGCTCGAACTTCTCCGGATCATGGGCTGAGCACGTGCCGCAGAGAGCCCCGCCGCTGTCCGAGCGAGCCACGACCGGGCGGTCGTTGCCGCAGCCGGTGCAGGGCTGAGACCGTTCGGCGTCGTAGCAGCCGCGGCAGATCCGCATTCCGTTGTGGCCTTTGAATAACAGCGGCCGATCGGTTGAGCACTGCGGGCAAGCAGGGAGCACGATGCCGCTTGCGCCGATCTTGTGCACCTCGATGAGGAGCCGCATCAGGTGCGGTGAACCGTGGGCGCCCTCACCGGTCAGGAGACCGGGCCGGTCCTCGATCTCCCAAGAGACCTTGAGCAGGGCATACGGCTGCTTGTTGGAAGCCCGGATCGCGGCCTGGAGCTGTTCAGGCTCCAGCCCCGGAGCCAGGGGCGCGATCTGGTCGACCAGGCGGGCGACGGGGTCCTCACCGTCGCCCGGTCGGCATCCGCGGCAGACAGGGCGTCCGTGCCTGTCCCGGCAGTTGACGTTGAGGGTGGAACCGCAGTCCGAACACGGTCGTGTGGTGGCCCGGAAGGCGGTCTTGCAGGGCTGGCAGATTCTGCGGCCGTCGAGCTTTTCGCTAAGCAAAGCGTCCTGCGTGCCGCATTTCGGGCAACGCGGGGCGACCAGGCGCTGGGCGCCCATCGCTTTCAGTGCGTGGATCAACTGGTCGACGGCCACCGGCCCGTCTGCCCGGCCGCTCGTGAGCAGGCCTGGATCGCCTTCCAGAGCACGGGCGACGCGGCGACGCTTGGTCCGGGCGACGCATGTGTTCGCTACGGCCGTACGAATCACGGACTCCCCGAGCCGGGGCTCGGCCTGGCGGACGGCGGCCACGATCGTGGCGGTAACGCTCGCGACGGAAGCTGGTTCCGGCAGGGGGGTTGCCATCAAGAATCGGCTCCCGAGATCCGAGCTCGCTTCGGGCGGAAGGCCCCGACTCCGGGATCGACGGCCAGTTCGGCGCCGGCGGCCTTGCGCGGCCGGGCGGCCGCGGTGACCGGCTCGATCAGTTCGTCCATCGGGCAGCCGAGGATGTCGAGCAGGGCCATGAGGACCTTCATGCTCAATCGCTCGGGCTTCTCCGTCACGAGCCGATAGACCTGGCTGGTGGACAGGTTGATCCCGCGTTCGGCGAGCAGAGGCTGCAGGGCAGTGGTGGAGTACATGCCCCTCTTGGCCATGAGCTCGCGCAAGTGCCACTGGTAGTCAAGTTTCGAGGGCATCGTCATCCCATCGGGGCGAGGGTCTGATTCAGGTGCTGACGCATCATCGTGTTCATGAAGTCGCCGCTGACGGACGTGTAGATCGCGGTTGTGGACTTGAAACGGTGTCCGACCTGCTGCTGTACGAAGGTCTCGTCGGCGCCGTCTTCGATCAGATGGGTCACGTAACTGTGCCGCAGGCAGTGAGGCACCAGTTCCTCGGCGAGTCCCATGTCTTTGCGATAGTCGGCGAAGCGGTCGTCGATCTCCCGTGGCCTGACGCGGCCGCCTCGCTCGGTCACCCAGAGGGCGGGGTGGTCCGGATAGCCGAAGCGAGGGCGGATGTTGATGACGTAGTCCTCGACGGCCTCGACTGCCCAGTCCATCAGAGACAGAACCTCTCGTCGGCGATAGGCCGATCCTCGAGTGCGCTTGCCGTATCGGACCTGGAGACCGCCGTAGCGGCCGAACTCCGGGGCCTTAGGATTGCGATGGAAGTCCGTTAGGTCCAGCCGCGAGGCCTCTGTGCGGCGAAGGCCCCACGCGTAGATCACTTTGAACATCGTGGCGTCGCGGTAGGCGTGCAGAGCCCCCTTCCGACCCTTGCGGAGCACCCGCTCGACCCGGTCGTCGCAGTAGTCGAAGAAGGCCTGCAATTCCTTCCGGGTGAAGGGCCGACGGTCTTCGTCCCCCTCGTAGTCGACCAGGTGGGCGACGGTGTTCCACTCGTGGCAGATCTGCACCGGATGCGTACCGAAGCGTTCCTCACACTCCTCAGCCCACCGGTAGTGCGGATTGATCAGGTAGTCGCAGAACAGCCTGATCGCAGACTGGTAGTTGCGGATCGTGGAGGGCTTCCGGTGCAGCTCAGCGACCAGATGGCTCGACCAGTCGTCCATGTGGCCGGCGTTCCAGTGCCACGGGTACTCACCCGCAAAATCCATGAAGTCACGTACGCGCGCCTGCCGGTCGCTGACCGTCTTGTGCTCAAGATTCCGGCCGCCTCGTTGCTGCCGGTACCAACCATCGAGCATCGCGTCGAAGACCGCGTCCTCGGGATGCAGGAGGGTTACGCCCGAGACGAGCTGCAACCGCGCGGACCCTTCCGGTTCATGCCGATCTGACACCAAGACTCCCTTGCCGCTGACCGACCGAATCATGCATCGAATGCACGATGGTTGGCAAAGTGCCTGGTGGTGGCCTTGAGGGGGAGGGTGTAGATGCTCTAGCGTTTGCGCAGATCGGCCGGTTAGGGCGCTGAGCGTTCGTGCATCAGATGCAATTCCGCCCGGTTAGGACACCACCTGTTCCTGGAGGGTCCGCCCGGCGCGGGCAAGACCATGCTCGCCGAGCGCCTGCCCGCCGTCCTCCCCCTGCTCACCCGAGTGGAGTCGCTGGAGGTCACGGCCGTGCACTCGGTCGCCGGTCTGCTGCCCCCGGGCAAGCCGCTCATCGACGTCGCTCCCTACTGCGCGCCGCACCACTCGGCCACCATGCAGTCGCTCGTCGGCGGCGGTCCCGGCATCGCCCGGCCCGGGGCGGTGTCCCTGGCCCACCGCGGGGTGCTCTTCCTGGACTTTTCCGTACGCCCTCTGTGTCACCTGATAGTCCGCCAGTAGGAACCTTCTGCCCGTTACGGACTGATTTACCGAACGCGCTGGAAGCATCCCGCACGTAGCAACATGACGAGCGGGAGCTGATGTGCGTACGGGGATGGTCCTGCAGGACCTGCGGGTGCAGACGTTGCCTGCGGGCGGTGGGTGGTCGTACGCGATTCTGTGGCCCGACGGCACGGTCGACGAGGAATCGGACGGGTTCCTGCGTCAGTTCGATGGGTCGGGCACGCAGCGGACGTACGCGTACCACCTCGTCGATCACCTGCGCTGGCGTGTCCGGGAAGGGCTGTCGACCGAGACGGTGCGGCTCCTGGACCTCCATCGCTACATGGGGGCGATCGGCGCGAAGGTGATGATGCCCCACGGGCAGCCGTGGCGGGTTCCGCCGAAGCGCCCCTGCGGGGACTCGGCGCTTCAGGTGGCTGCGGCGTGTCTGAAAGGCTTCTACCTGCACGTCTGCGCTGGCGGTGGGGTCAACGACGCGTTGGTGGCCGAGTTCACCGGGAGACGGCTGCCGACGAAGGCCGACCGGGGCCGGGCCTTCCTGGGGCACGTGAAGCAGTCGATGCCGGCCAACCCTCTGGGTCCGCGTCGGCCCGCCAAGCGCCGACATCCGAAGATGCTGCCCGACGGAGCCCGGCAGGACCTTCTGGGCGCCGTGAACACAGCTCGCGACCGGATGATGGTGACCTGGCTGTCCGATACCTCGATGCGGATCGGAGGGCTGACGGGCCTCCACCTGTCGGATCTGCACCTGCGCGAGAACGCGGAGTGCGGGGACTGCAAGGCACCGCACGTCCATGTCTGTCATCGCAGGGGCAATCCCAACCGGGCAGCGGCGAAGATCAAGCCGGACTGGTCGGTGGTCGACGGAGTGGTGACCAAGGGGGAGATCTACCTGGTCAGCCCGGCGATGATCAGCAGCTACTTCGAATACATGACCACGGAATACAGGCGGTATGCCTCCGCGCACGGCATGCTGCTGATCCAGCTGTCGGGCCCTCGCCGGGGCGAGCCGTGGACCGCGGACGCGGCGCGAAGCGTGTTGCGCCGGGCGGGGCGCCGGGCCGGCCTGCCGGGACGGATCAAACCGCAGGCATTCCGCCACCAGTTCACCAACGACGTCATGGACGTCACCGACGGGGACAGCATGATCGCCAAGACGGTCGGCAACTGGGCGTCGGCCAAGATGGTCGACGAGGTCTACGGGCACCCGGATCTGCACTCTCCCGAGTTCGGCGCGGCCCTGCAGACGGTCTGGGGCGAGACCGAGTGAGTCATCGCCTTCCGCTTCTTCCGGTCGTCGGGGCCGGAACCTCGCCGCAGACGCGCACGACCACCGACCGGCTCGAACTCCTGGAGGCGCTGATCGCGGCCCCGGGATTCGATCCCGTGTTCCGCAGCGACGTGATCACGGTTGGCCCCGACCATCCCGCCTTCGGATGGCGGTGTCGTGTCGATGGATGCGCGCGGGGCCGTGAGACCGCCCGGGACTTCTGCTGCACCCACGACAGGGAATGGGGCGAGTGGCAGCGGGCGGGCGGGAACATCGTCGGCTTCAGGGACCAAGCGCAACCGCTCAAGCCTCGCGGGGGACGGGGCCGGACACCCTGTCTGATCTGCCCTCACGCCTTGGCCTACGGCGGCGACGGGCTCTGCTACCTGCACACCGAGAACCTCGTCTCCTGGCAGGCCTACCAGCGGAAGAAGGGCAGGCCCGACGGCATCGATGTGTTCCTGATCGGCCGGAAACCGTATCCGGACTTCGGGAAATGCCAGGTGGTCGCCTGCGCGGACCCGGCGGCACACTGGCTCGGCTTGTGTTTCGTGCACAGGTCGCGCTACCAGGCTGCCGGCCTGCCGGGCGGAGCCCGATGCGTGGGTGCGGCCGGCAAGCACGTAACTGCGGAGCCACAGAAGATCGTTTACGAGGACCGGGCGGCGTTCGGGCGCTGGTGCGTTCAAGAGGACCCGATCGCGCGAATGGACGGAAGGCTGTCCCTGCTCGGACTGCGACCACTGGTGCGGGCGGAGATCAAATGGACGATCGTCCAGCACATCCAGGGCCCATCCGAAGGGGCCCACTGGCCGCTGACGTTCGTACAGCATGTGGTGAACTACTGCCGCCGTCACGACGTCTCCTCACTGGCGGACCTTGATCTTGATCGGTTCCGGCAGGACTCCGTCAACAAGGCGAAGATCGCCAGGCGGATGCTCCGGTATCTGCAGCTGCTCTACTTCACGCGGGAAGACACGAAGGAGTACGGCTACATCGAGCTGGACCACTTCGGTGTCCGGCTCAAACAGAGCGCGGGCCACATCGACCTGACCGGGGTCTCGCAGCGGTGGCTGCGTGATCTTCTCTGGGAGTGGCTCGAGCACCGGCTGCTGACCGACCCGCCGCGGAGCATCACCCCGATCGCGAACTCCAAGCGCGGCTGCATGGAACTGTCCGCCTTCTTGGAAAGCCGTGCTCCGGAGGGAGGCCACGACCCCTCGTTCCTGACACGGCAGCACATGCTCGATTTCGTATCCGACCAGCGCTACCGGGCGGCGCACGGACTGAAGTCCTTGGCCATCCACGACATCCGCACGGGCGAACCCAACGCGATCAACACCGCAACCATCAGCCGGGTTTTCGACGGGGCCCGGCAGGTTCTGCGCGCGGCCATGGAAAACGGCCGGGCACCGCAGCTCGGAGTGGACAATGCGTTCGTCGTCGCCCTTCCCCACGGAGGGAACAAGCGGGGCGGGCGCCGCAAGCCGTTCTCCGACGAGATCGCCCGAGCGTTGGCCAACGGGCCCAACCTCCAGCGGCTGGACGACATGGACGTCGAGGATCGCGGGCTGCGGCTGGTCTGGGAAGCGTTGGTGATGACCGGGCGCCGCTGCAGCGAGGTCCTCGAAGTGCGGCTGGAGTGCATCGGCCGCTACAAGGACCTGCCGATGTTCTGGCACGACCAGACCAAGGTCGGGAACATGGACGAGGGCATCCGCATCCCGGAGCGGCTCTTCCACGCGATTGAGCAGCGTCAGGCCAAGACCGTCGCCCGATTCGTCCAGCGGCACGGACGACCGCCGACCGCGCGGGAGCGGTTGGAGATCGCCCTGTTCCCGCGGCGCGGAACCAACCGGTCACTCCTCAAGAGCGTCAGCTATGCATGGTTCCAGACCCGGTTCAGCAAGTGGGTGGCAACTCTTGATCTCGCCCATTGCGTCGCACATCAGGCCCGCCACACTTTGGCGACCAACCTCCTCAAGGCCGGCGCGAACCTCACCCACGTGAAGCGCTATCTCGGCCAGGTCTCCGACGCAATGGCCGAGCACTACGTTCACCTCGCGAACACTGACCCCAAGCTCGAACAGGCACTCAACACCGTCTGGGTCGCAGGACCGGGCTCGGCGGAGCCGGGCCTGGTCCTGTCCGCCGGCGAGGACATGACCCGTGAGCAGGCCGAGGCCCTCGCGATCGACCTCACCCGCCGTTCCACCCCTGCCGAGGGCGGGTTCTGCACCTTTCAGCCAGTCGTCAACGGTGAGGCCTGCCCCTGGAACGTGGACTGCCACAACTGCGACAAGTTCGTCCTCTCCGGCGCCGACCTCGTCTACTGGCACCGCAAACGCGAGCAATGGCGCACGGTCGCCGAGGGCGCCGACGACCCCAAGGTCGCCGACTACCTCCACGGGCTCTTCGAGCCCACCGCCCGCGCGATTGACGGCCTGGAGAAGGCCTTGGCCGCTGTCGGGCTCCTGGACGAGGCCCTCGCCCTTGACCTGCGTCGGCCTCAGGACTACTTCGGCCGCGTCTGGAGCACTGTTTTTCGCGCCCAGGAACTCGCCCGCCATGAAACCGAGACCGACGAGGAAGCCGCGTGAGACCGGAGTCCACGGCAGCAGCCATCGCAGCCCGCCGCACCCAGACTCGGCAGAAGCTCGAACAGGTCGCCACCGCGATCGGTCAGCTCCGCCGCGAACGCGGCAGGCCCACGATCCGCGGCATTGCCCAGCGCGCGGGCGTGTCTGCCACGTTCCTCTACGAGAACACCGAGGCTCGCATGCTCGTGGCGAACGCCGTCGCCGACAGCCGCAGCCGCCACGACCGTCAGGCCCAGCAGCAGCACGATCAGATCGAGGCGACCTGGCGCGAACGCGCGTTGAACGCCGAGGCCGAGCTCACCCGCACCCAGAATGAGGTCCTGTCCCAGCGGCAGCGGATCGGCGAGCTCATGGGACAGATCCGCGACTTCGACCAGATGGTTCCCGGCGAGTCCCTTCAGGCCCTGACCGCCGAGAACACCACCCTCAAGCACCGCGTCCAACAGCTCACCCGAGAACACCGCACCCTCCAGGAACGACTCGAGGGAGCCCGCTCTAACCTCCGCTTCGCCGATAAGCGCATCGCCGCCCTCGAAGTCCGACTTCTGGAGCAGACACTCACCCCTGGCGGTCGGGATTGACGGAAACCGGACAGCAGTCAGGATCGAGAGCCCTATGATCACTGAGATCGTAATCGGGTGATCGCTGACGGTGACCTACCTGAACAGGCTGATGCAGCTCTGAGCGGGCTGTGACCATGCGTTGAGCATGGGCGAGTGCGATAAGCGAGGATTTTCGTGTCCAAGGTCAAGCTGGCAACCAACCACGGCGACATCGTCCTGCAGCTCGATGCAGACAGGGCCCCGGTGACGACCGAGAACTTCCTCCGTTACGTCAAGGAGGGCTTCTACGACGGGACGCTTTTCAGCCGAGTCATCAAGGGCTCCATGATCCAGGGCGGTGGATACGAGCCTGGCATGAGCAAGAAGACGACCCGTGAGGCCATCCAGAACGAAGCGGACAACGGGCTGAAGAACACCAAGTACACCATCGCCATGGTCCGCACGATGGAGCCCCACTCGGCCACGGCGGAGTTCTTCATCAACCTCGCCGACAACGACTTCCTGAACCACAGCGGCAAGAACGTGCAGGGCTGGGGCTACGCGGTCTTCGGCGAGGTGATCGAGGGCCGAGAGGTCGTGGACGGGATCGAAAAGGTCGCCACGGGCTCCGCGGCTGGGTTCCAGGACGTCCCGAAGGACCACGTCATCATCGAGCGCGCTGAATTCGTCGAGTAGTTCTCGCCGTGTGACCGCAGGCGCCACGGCGTCGGCACAGCACCACACCAGGACCGCCCGGGGCTGACGCCCCGGGCGGTCCTGCGTTGAGGACCGGCAGCCGAGAAGCGTCACGGACACCCACGTGACGCATAACCCCAGCTCAGCCACAGGGCGAACAGTTCAGCAGTCGGAAAAGCGGACGAGGCTCCCGAGTTCCACAGCCAGACCCT
This sequence comes from Streptomyces sp. NPDC038707, assembly GCF_040636485.1. Lineage (NCBI taxonomy): Bacteria > Bacillati > Actinomycetota > Actinomycetes > Kitasatosporales > Streptomycetaceae > Streptomyces > Streptomyces sp. NPDC038707. The sequence goes on along the minus strand of NZ_JBEZUP010000011.1, from coordinate 131,855 downwards.
GGACGCCCTGCGCCAGCCGCTGGAGTCGGGGCACGTGGTGATCGCGCGCAGCGCCGGCGTGGTCCGGTTCCCGGCGAGGTTCCTGATGGTCCTGGCGGCCAACCCCTGTCCCTGCGGCCGCTTCTCGCTCCGTGACTCGCTGTGCGAGTGCCCGCCGTCGGCGATCCGCCGCTACCAGTCCCGGCTGTCCGGACCGCTGCTGGACCGGGTGGATCTGCGGGTCGAGGTCGATCCGGTCACCCGGGCACAGCTCACCGAGCCGGGCGCCCGCGGGGAGTCCACGGCGGTCGTGGCCGGCCGGGTGCGGCAGGCCCGGGAGCGGGCGGCGGCCCGCCTCGACGGCACCCCGTGGCGCACCAACAGCGAGGTGCCCGGCCGCGAACTGCGCAGCCGGTACCACCCCGCCGCCGGGGCGATGGACGAGGCCGAACGCAGCCTGGAGCGCGGCGTGCTCACCGCCCGCGGTATCGACCGGGTGCTGCGCGTCGCCTGGACGGTCGCCGACCTCCTCGGGCACGACCGCCCGGACGCGACCGACGTCGCCCTGGCCCTCCACCTGCGCACCGGCGTCCCCCGGGGGGTGCCGATGGCCCTCGGAGCGCTCGCATGACCGGCGCCGAGGGCCCCGGGGACGACCTGCTCGGGCGGGTCTTCCTCGGGCGGGTGATCGAGCCGGGGGACGAGGCCGGGGGGCGGTGGGTGCGGGAGCTCGGGGCGGGGGAAGTGGTGCGGCGGCTGCGGTGCGGGGGCGCGGCCCTGCCGGGGGTCACCGCCACCCGGTGGGCGGGACTGCTCGCGCGGGCCGGACGGGCCGAACCGGAGCGGGACCTCGAACTCGCCCGGGCCGCCGGGGCACGGTTCGTGTGCCCCGGGGACACCGAATGGCCCCGCCAGCTCGACGACCTCGGCGACGGCCGGCCCCTCGGACTGTGGGTGCGCGGCCGACCCAGCCTGCGGATGTGGGCGCTGCGTTCCGTGGCCGTGGTCGGCGCCCGCGCCTGCACCGAGTACGGCACCCACACGGCGGCCACCCTCGCCGCCGGCCTCGCCGAGCGCGGCTGGGTGGTGGTGTCGGGCGGCGCCTACGGCATCGACGGCGCCGCCCACCGCGGTGCCCTCGCCGCCCGCGGCGCCACCGTCGCCGTCCTGGCCTGCGGTGTCGACCAGCCCTACCCCCGCGGCCACGCCGCCCTGATCGGCCGGATCGCCCACCAGGGACTGCTCGTCGGCGAACTGCCGCCCGGCGAACACCCGACCCCCAGCCGGTTCATCCTCCGCAACCGCGTCATCGCCGCGCTGACCCGCGGCACGGTCGTCGTGGAGGCCGCCCGCCGCAGCGGCTCGCTGGCCACCGCGCGGGCCGCACAGCGCCTCGGCCGGTTCACCATGGGCGTGCCCGGCCCGGTCACCAGCGCCCTCTCCGCCGGCGTGCACGACCTGCTGCGCGGCGAGGCCACCCTGGTCACCGACGCCACGGAGGTCATCGAACTCGTCGGCGCCATGGGCGATCTCGCTCCCGTCCGGCGCGGCCCGGTGCTCCCCCGTGACCTGCTGGAACCGCACACCCGCGGGGTGCTCGCCGCCCTGCCCGCCGGCCGCGCCGCCCCCGTCGGGGAGATCGCGCTCGGCGCGCGCACCACCCGGGAGGACGCCGTCGCGAGGCTGTACGAACTCCGAGCACTTGGTTATGTCGAACGACACGGCGATGGCTGGAAGTTGACACGCCAGGCGGTGACCTCGGTCCGCGACGGTCACCCACCGTGCTGACCCCCCGTGTTCGGCCGTCCGGGGGAACCCCCGAAAGCCTTGGGGTTTCCCGGAGTTGGCACCTCCGGCCGGTCACGGAGAGCGAACCGCGGCCCGGCGTCATCCGCCCGGCGCGTGCCCCCGCGCACGGGTGGAGCCGTCTTGTTCGCACACCGCGACTCCATAGTCACGCTACGCTCACGAAGGTGCGACGCAGACCGCGTCAACCCGACACCAGACCGACACCTCACCCAGTCAGCCCCCTTCTCCGCACCGACCCCACTCCCACCCACTTCACGGCAACCCACGGCACTTCACGGCAGAACGGCACAAGGCGACGAATGCCCCAGCACACCTCCGGGTCCGACCGGGCGGCGATCCCCCCAGCCGCCCGCGACGGTGGCAGCGCCCGACCGCCCGCACCCTCGACGCTCGACGAGCTGTGGCGGTCGTACAAGGCGACGGGGGACGAGCGGCTCCGCGAGCAGCTGATCCTGCACTACTCGCCGCTGGTCAAGTACGTGGCGGGCCGGGTCAGCGTCGGGCTGCCGCCCAATGTGGAGCAGGCCGACTTCGTCTCCTCGGGGGTGTTCGGGCTGATCGACGCGATCGAGAAGTTCGACATCGACCGGGAGATCAAGTTCGAGACGTACGCGATCACCCGGATCCGCGGCGCCATGATCGACGAACTGCGGGCGCTGGACTGGATTCCCCGATCGGTCCGGCAGAAGGCGCGCAATGTCGAGCGCGCCTACGCCACCTTGGAGGCGCGGCTGCGGCGGACCCCGACGGAAGGGGAGGTCGCCGCCGAACTGGGCATGGAGATCGACGAACTCCACGCGGTGTTCAGCCAGCTGTCGCTGGCCAACGTGGTCGCCCTGGAGGAACTGCTGCACGTCGGCGGCGAGGGCGGGGACCGGCTCAGTCTGATGGACACGCTGGAGGACACCGCCGCCGACAACCCGGTGGAGGTGGCCGAGGACCGGGAACTGCGGCGATTCCTGGCCCGGGCGATCAACACCCTGCCCGAGCGGGAGAAGACGGTGGTCACGCTCTACTACTACGAGGGGCTCACCCTGGCCGAGATCGGCAACGTGCTCGGCGTCACCGAGAGCCGGGTCAGCCAGATCCACACCAAGTCCGTGCTCCAGCTCCGGGCCAAGCTGGCCGGCTTCGGGCGCTGACGCCTCCCCTTCCGGCGGGGCGGGTCCGTACAGTGGTCGGCGTGCCAAGGATTCGAGCGGCCTCCGTGGCCGAACACCGGTCGATGCAGCGAGCCGCCCTGCTGGACGCGGCTCGGACCCTGCTGTCCGAGGGCGGGACGGAGGCGCTGACCTTCCCCGCGCTGGCGGAGCGCACGGGGCTGGCGCGGTCGTCCGTGTACGAGTACTTCCGGTCGCGGGCCGCGGTGGTCGAGGAGCTGTGCGAGGCCGACTTCCCCGTCTGGGCGGCGGAGGTCGAGGCGGCCATGGAGCGGGCCGGCTCGGCCGAGGGCAGGGTCGAGGCGTACGTGAGGCAGCAGCTCGCGCTCGTCGGCGACCGGCGCCACCGCGCGGTGGTCGCCATCTCCGCGAGCGAACTGGACGCCGGGGCGCGGGAGAAGATCCGGGCGGCCCACGGGGGACTGGTCGCGCTGATCGTCGAGGCGCTGGCGGAGCTGGGGCACGAGCAGCCCCGGCTGGCGGCGATGCTCCTGCAAGGGGTGGTGGACGCCGCGGTGCGGCGGATCGAGCTGGGTGCCGCGGAGGACCCCGCGGTGGTGACGGACGCGGCCGTGCGCATGGCCCTGCGGGGCGTCAAGGGCTGACCGCGGCCGGCCGGTCCGGCCGGACGGGCAGCAGCCGCGACGGGCCGCCGTTCAGCAGCCACGGAGGCAGCAGCGACAGCGGGTCCAGGTAGGTTCCGCCCCGCAGCAGGCCCCAGTGGAGGCAGGGCGCGCCACCGCAGTGGGCGCCCGCCTCCAGGGTGCCGGCCACCGCGCCCGCGGCCACCTCGTCGCCCTCGCGCACCGAAGCCCGGACCGGCTCGTACGTCGTCCGCAGGTCCGTTCCGCCGACCGCCAGCGAGACCACGCCCCGGCCCGCCACCCGGCCCGCGAACAGCACCCGGCCGGGGGCCACCGCGCGGACCGGGGAGCCCGCCGGGGCCGCCAGGTCCACTCCCCGGTGCCCGGGGCCGTAGACCGTCGCCGGTGGCCGCCAGCCGCGCAGGACGGGCGGTCGGGTGCCGACCGGCCACGCGCGGGCGAGGGCCGGGACCGGGGGCGCGGGAGCCGTCGGCGGGGCCGGGAGCGGGGCGTCCGCCCAGGCCAGAGGGGTCAGCAGGGCCGCCGCCAGCACCAGCGGCACGGCCGTCCAGAACGTCGTGTGGCGCATGCGTCCACCGTCCCGCAGCCCGCCGCTTCCGGCCCGGGCCTGTGGACTACTCGCCGGTTGTGGACAGCGCCGTCACCCGGCACCCCGTCGGTCCCGTACACTTCTTCTGGCGATCCGGGTCACCGGGTCGACTTCGCACGCCCCGGTACGGCGGCCGGCAACGGTCCCTGCCAAGCGCCCCTCGGTCCTTCGTGGCACGGCGCGTCGCGGGCGTCAGGCGCGACCGCCGTCCGGCGGACGCGGCACAACCGAGAACACCAAGGAGAAACGGCCATGGCCGTCGTCACGATGCGGGAGCTGCTGGAGAGCGGCGTCCACTTCGGTCACCAGACCCGTCGCTGGAACCCGAAGATGAAGCGCTTCATCTTCACCGAGCGCAACGGCATCTACATCATCGACCTGCTCCAGTCGCTGTCGTACATCGACCGCGCCTACGAGTTCGTCAAGGAGACCGTCGCCCACGGCGGCACGGTCATGTTCGTCGGCACGAAGAAGCAGGCGCAGGAGGCCATCGCCGAGCAGGCCACCCGCGTCGGCATGCCCTACGTCAACCAGCGCTGGCTGGGCGGCATGCTCACCAACTTCTCGACCGTCTACAAGCGTCTGCAGCGCCTCAAGGAGCTCGAGCAGATCGACTTCGAGGACGTCGCCGCCTCCGGTCTGACCAAGAAGGAGCTGCTGGTCCTCTCCCGCGAGAAGGCCAAGCTGGAGAAGACCCTCGGTGGTATCCGCGAGATGCAGAAGGTGCCCAGCGCCGTCTGGATCGTGGACACCAAGAAGGAGCACATCGCCGTTGGTGAGGCCCGGAAGCTCAACATTCCGGTCGTCGCGATCCTCGACACCAACTGCGACCCCGACGAGGTCGACTACAAGATCCCGGGCAACGACGACGCGATCCGCTCCGTCACCCTGCTCACCCGCGTGATCGCCGACGCCGTCGCCGAGGGCCTCATCGCCCGTTCCGGCGTGGCCGCCGGTGACAAGGGTGAGAAGGCCGCGGGCGAGCCGCTCGCCGAGTGGGAGCGCGACCTGCTGGAGGGCGAGAAGAAGGCTGAGGAGGCCCCGGCCGCCGACGCCGCCGCCGAGGCCCCGGCCGCCGAGGCCCCCGCCGCGGAGGCCCCGGCCGCCGAGGCGCCGGCCGCCGAGGGCGAGCAGGCCTGACCGTCAGCGTTGATGGCGGGGGCGGCGACATGAAGTCCGCCCCCGCTGTTCACCCGTAGGTCAAGGGCGCGTCGCGGATGCACCTCTCCCTGTCGACGCGGATCCCCTGACCTTGGATCTTCGACTTCGAGAAAGACTCACAGACTCATGGCGAACTACACCGCCGCCGACGTCAAGAAGCTCCGTGAGCTGACCGGCGCCGGCATGATGGACTGCAAGAAGGCGCTGGACGAGGCCGAGGGCAACGTCGAGAAGGCCGTCGAGGCGCTGCGCATCAAGGGCCAGAAGGGCGTCGCCAAGCGCGAGGGCCGCTCCGCCGAGAACGGCGCCGTGGTCTCCATCATCGCCGACGACAACTCCTCCGGCGTCCTGGTCGAGCTGAAGTGCGAGACGGACTTCGTCGCCAAGGGCGAGAAGTTCCAGGCCGTGGCCCAGGCCATCGCCGAGCACGTCGCCAAGACGAACCCTGCCGACATCGAGGCCCTGCTGGCCTCCGAGATCGAGTCCGGCAAGACCGTCCAGGCGTTCGTGGACGAGGCCAACGCCAACCTCGGCGAGAAGATCGTCCTGGACCGCTTCGCGCAGTTCACCGACGGCTACGTCACCGCCTACATGCACCGCACCATGCCCGACCTGCCCCCGCAGATCGGTGTCCTGGTCGAGTTCGACAAGCCGAACGCCGAGGTCGCCAAGGGCGTCGCCCAGCACATCGCCGCCTTCGCGCCGAAGTACCTCTCCAAGGACGAGGTGCCGGCCGACGTCGTCGAGTCCGAGCGTCGCATCGCCGAGGAGACCACCCGCGCCGAGGGCAAGCCCGAGGCCGCGATCGCCAAGATCGTCGAGGGTCGGCTGAACGGCTTCTTCAAGGACGCCACGCTGCTCGGCCAGCCGTACGCGCTGGACAACAAGAAGTCGGTCCAGAAGGTTCTGGACGAGGCCGGTGTCACCCTGAAGCGCTTCTCGCGCATCAAGGTCGGCATCTGAGTCCGTACCGTGATCGACGCGCGACCCCCGGGGAGATCCGCGAGGAAATCCCGATAGGGTCGACCGCAGTCGTCCGTCCCCCTCGCCCCACCCCGGCGTGCGGCGGACGACAGCAGATCTGACGAGGAGGCCATTGCCGCGCATGGGAGCGAAAAGCGACCCCATCGGCAATGGCCTTCTTCGTATGTGCAACACGTGAAAGAGGCGGGATCCCCCATGACCACCAAGGCCCAGAAGAGCGACGACGGCAAAGTACGCGGCCGGTTTCTGCTGAAGCTGTCCGGAGAGGCCTTCTCCGGCGGCGGGGGCCTGGGCGTCGACCCGGACGTGGTGCACAAGATCGCCCGCGAGATCGCGGCCGTCGTGCGCGACGGGGCGCAGATCGCGGTCGTCATCGGCGGCGGCAACTTCTTCCGCGGCGCCGAACTCCAGCAGCGCGGTATGGACCGCGCCCGCTCCGACTACATGGGCATGCTCGGCACCGTGATGAACTGCCTCGCCCTCCAGGACTTCCTGGAGAAGGAGGGCATCCAGTCCCGCGTGCAGACCGCCATCACCATGGGCCAGGTCGCCGAGCCGTACATCCCGCTGCGCGCCGTGCGCCACCTGGAGAAGGGCCGCGTGGTCATCTTCGGCGCCGGTATGGGCATGCCCTACTTCTCCACCGACACCACCGCCGCCCAGCGCGCCCTGGAGATCGACGCCGAGGCGCTGCTCATGGGCAAGAACGGCGTGGACGGGGTCTACGACTCCGACCCCAAGACCAACCCCGACGCCGTCAAGTTCGACGCGCTCGGCTACGGCGAGGTCATCACCCGGGACCTCAAGGTCGCCGACGCCACCGCCATCACGCTGTGCCGTGACAACCGGCTCCCGATCCTCGTCTTCGAGCTTCTCGCGGAGGGCAATATCGCCCGCGCCGTCAAGGGTGAGAAGATCGGCACGCTGGTGGGTGACCAGGGCAGCCGGGACTGACCCGGGATCGACCCGGCCGGTGATGTGCGGCCCTGTGAAGGGGCCGGACCCCGGCCGGGGGATGGACAATGTCCTGCCGGTCGGGAACCGTGCAGGAAGAAGACGCGACGCAGCCGGCCGCCGACCGACGCAGGAACCGGAGCCGGGCCTTACTCAAGACACGCAGGAGCAAGTGGTGATCGAAGAGACCCTCCTCGAGGCCGAGGAGAAGATGGAGAAGGCCGTCGTGGTCGCCAAGGAGGACTTCGCCGCGATCCGCACCGGCCGTGCGCACCCGGCGATGTTCAACAAGATCGTGGCCGACTACTACGGTGCCCCGACGCCGATCAACCAGCTGGCCTCGTTCTCCGTGCCGGAGCCGCGCATGGCGGTCGTGACCCCGTTCGACAAGAGCGCGCTGCGCAACATCGAGCAGGCGATCCGCGACTCCGACCTGGGCGTCAACCCCAGCAACGACGGCAACATCATCCGGGTGACGTTCCCTGAGCTGACCGAGGAGCGCCGCCGCGAGTACATCAAGGTCGCCAAGGCCAAGGGCGAGGACGCGAAGGTCTCGATCCGCTCCGTGCGCCGCAAGGCCAAGGACGCCATCGACAAGCTCGTCAAGGACGGCGAGATCGGTGAGGACGAGGGCCGCCGTGCGGAGAAGGACCTCGACGACCTGACGGCGAAGTACGTCGCCCAGGTGGACGAGCTCCTCAAGCACAAGGAAGCGGAGCTGCTCGAAGTCTGATGAGCGACTCTTCCTGGGGAGCGCCGCCACCGGCGGGGCAGACCGGCTACTGGGGGCCCGCCGCGGGCGGGCCTCTCCAGGGGGCTGCCCCGGCGGGTCCCGCGTACGATGCGCCTGAGGCGCAGCAGACTCGCCCCATGCCCGTCGTGCCCGACGGCCCCGCGTACGGCTCGGACCAGGACGACGACCGGGGGGCCGCTCGGCTGGGCGGCCCCCTGTTCCGAGACGAGACGTTCCAGGCCCGGGAGCTCCCGGCCGAGACCCAGAACCCGGAGCCCATGTCCGACGTCCCGCAGCCGCCGCCGGCACCGGCGCCGCAGAAGAAGAGCGCGGGCCGGGACCTGGGCGCGGCCATAGGGGTCGGCGTCGGGCTCGGTGTGGTGATCGTCGCGTCCCTGTTCGTCGTCAAGGCCGTGTTCGTCGGCGTGATAGCGATCGCCGTCGTCGTCGGGCTGTGGGAGCTGACCAGCAGGCTCAAGGAGCGCAAGGAGATCAGGGCGCCGCTCGTGCCGCTCGCGGTGGGCGGTGCGGCCATGGTCGTCGCCGGCTATGTGCGCGGCGCGGAGGGCGCGTGGGTGGCCATGGCCCTCACCGCCCTGGCCACCCTGGTCTGGCGCATGACGGAACGTCCGGAGGGCTACCTCAAGGACGTCACGGCCGGTGTCTTCGCCGCGTTCTACGTGCCTTTCCTGGCGACCTTCGTGGCGCTGATGCTCGCCGCCGACGACGGTCCCTGGCGGGTGCTGACCTTCCTGCTGCTGACGGTCGTCAGCGACACCGGTGCCTATGCGGTCGGCTGGCGCTTCGGCAAGCACAAGCTCGCCCCGCGCATCAGCCCGGGCAAGACCCGCGAGGGCCTGCTGGGAGCGGTGCTGTTCGCGATGGTGGCGGGCGCGCTGTGCATGCAGTTCCTGATCGACGGCGGGGCCTGGTGGCAGGGCCTGCTGCTGGGGCTCGCGGTCGCGGCCAGCGCCACGCTGGGCGACCTCGGCGAATCCATGATCAAGCGGGACCTGGGCATCAAGGACATGGGCACCCTGCTCCCCGGTCACGGCGGCATCATGGACCGCCTGGACTCGCTGCTGCCGACGGCTCCGGTGGTGTGGCTGCTGATGGTGGTCTTCGTCGGCTCCGCGTGAGCGGTACGGCTTCCCGGCCCCCGTCCTGTGTCGCAGCAGGGCGGGGGCCGTCGTCGTGGCGGCGAGTCGCAGTGGTGAGTCGCAGCGGTGAGTCGTAGCCGTGAGCCGGGCCGCACCCGGATGCCGCAGCAGGAATCGGCGGTCCGGTGCCGTGCGCGGCAGACTCCTCACAGGGCGGCGGTCGCGCCGCCGCCCGGCGCCGCAGCAGGGAGTGTGCCCGATGCCCCTCGACCCCGCCCCCGCCTCCGCGTCCACCTGCCCGGCCTCCGGCTCAGCGTCCCCCGCCCGCGTCTCCGCCTGCCCGGCCCACGCCTCGGTGTGCCCGGCCTCCGTCTCCGCCTGCCCGGCCTCCGGACCGGCGTCCTCCGCCCGTGTCTCCACGGGCCCGGCCTCCGCCCCCGTTCCTGTTCTCGCGCGCGGGTGCCCCGGGCCCGGGGCCGTCCCGCCGGTGCGGTTCTGGCCTGTGGACGATCTGCCCGCGCTCGATCCCGATCCCTTCCTGGACGAGGTGGCGCGCGAGGAGCCGGTCGCGCGGATCCGGCTGCCGTACGGTGCCGGGTGGGCCTGGCTGGTCACCCGGTACGAAGACGTCCGCTTCGTCACCTCCGACCCGCGCTTCTCCCGGGAACGGGTCGCCCGGCGCGAGGTCACCACCATGCGGCCGGTGCCGGTCGCCTCGCGGACGGCCGGCCTCCAGTACATCGATCCGCCCCGGCACACCCGGCTGCGCCGGGTCGTAGCCCGCGCGTTCACCGGGCGGAGCATGCGGCGGCTGCGTCCGCTCGCCGAGCGCAGGGCCGCCGAACTGCTCGACGGAATGGCCCGCGCCGGAGCCCCGGCCGACCTCATGGAGCATCTGCACAACCCCTTCCCGCTCGCCGTGCTCCGCGACTTCCTCGGTGTGGCCGAGGAGGACCGGCAGGACTGGGCCGCGACCGGGGAGGCCCTGCTGTCGGCGGGCGCCGCGTCCGGGGAGCGGGCCCGCGAGGCCGCGAGGGAGACCCGGGAGCGGATCGCCGGACTGCTCCGGCGCCGCCGCGAGGAACCCCGGGAGGACCTGGCCGGAGTGCTGGCGCGGGCCGCCGCCGAGGGCGAGATCACCGACGAGGAGGCGGTCTCCCTCGCGATCGCCGTCCAGGTCAGCGGCGGCCACGCGGTCCGCAGCAACAGTGGTTCCATGATGTACGCGCTGCTCACCCACCCCGGCCACCTGGACCGGCTGCGCCGCGAGCCGGAGCTGCTGCCCCGGGCGGTGGAGGAGCTGTTCCGCTACGTCCCGCACCGCAACGGCGTCGGCATCCCCCGGATCGCCACCGAGGACGTCGAGGTGGCCGGCCGGCTGATCCGCGCCGGTGACGTGGTCTACAACGCCTACCTGGCCGCCAACCGCGACCCGGGCGTGTTCCCCGACCCCGGCACCCTGGACTTCGACCGGGAGCACCTCGCCCACCTGGCTTTCGGTCACGGCCCCCACCACTGCCTGGCCGCCGTGATGGCCCGCATGGAGGCCGAGGTCATGATCGGCGCCGTCCTGACCCGCTTCCCCGCCCTCCGGCTGGCCGTACCGCCCGGGCAGGTCGAGTTCCAACGGCGGGGCCTGATCCGCGGCCCGAGAACCCTGCCGGTCACCTGGTGAGAGCGGGCTTTCCGGGTCACCCGGTTGGATCTGCGACACTGGTTACGCCATGCCTAAGCCCGGAGAACTCACTTTCGTCGCGCCGCGCGGAGCCAAGAAGCCGCCGCGGCATCTCGCCGACCTCACGCCCGCCGAACGCAAGGACGCGGTGGCCGGGATCGGCGAGAAGCCGTTCCGTGCCAAGCAGCTCTCGCAGCACTACTTCGCGCGGTACGCGCACGACCCGGAGCAGTGGACCGACATCCCCGCCGGTTCGCGCGCCAAGCTCCGGGAAGCGCTGTTCCCGGAGCTGATGACCGTCGTCCGCCATCTGTCCACGGACGAGGGGACCACGCGCAAGACGCTGTGGCGGCTGTTCGACGGCACGCTGGTCGAGTCCGTGCTGATGCGGTACCCGGACCGGGTGACCATGTGCATCAGCTCGCAGGCCGGATGCGGGATGAACTGCCCGTTCTGCGCGACCGGACAGGCCGGGCTGGACCGGAACCTGTCCACCGCGGAGATCGTCCACCAGATCGTCGACGGCATGCGGGCGCTGCGGGACGGGGAAGTGCCCGGCGGGCCCGCGCGGCTGTCCAACATCGTCTTCATGGGGATGGGCGAGCCCCTCGCCAACTACAACCGGGTCGTCGGGGCCATCCGGGCGCTCACTGACCCCGCCCCGGACGGGCTGGGGCTCTCGCAGCGCGGGATCACTGTCTCGACCGTGGGTCTGGTGCCGGCCATCCACCGGTTCGCCGACGAGGGCTTCAAGTGCCGGCTGGCGATCTCCCTGCACGCCCCCGACGACGAGCTGCGCGACACCCTCGTCCCGGTGAACACGCGGTGGAAGGTGCGCGAGGTGCTGGACGCCGGATTCGAGTACACCGAGAAGTCGGGCCGCCGGCTGTCCATCGAGTACGCGCTGATCCGGGACATCAACGACCAGGCCTGGCGCGGCGACCGGCTCGGCCGGCTGCTCAAGGGCAAGCCCGTGCACGTCAACCTCATCCCGCTCAACCCCACCCCGGGGTCGAAGTGGACCGCGTCGCGGCCGGAGGACGAGAAGGCGTTCGTGGAGGCCATCGCCGCCCACGGGGTAGCCGTGACCATCCGGGACACGCGGGGTCAGGAGATCGACGGAGCCTGTGGTCAGCTCGCGGCCACCGAGCGGTAATCTGACCAGGTCCACACATCTTCATATTCCGACAGGGGAGCGCCACAGCGCTGAGAGTGCGGCAACCGGGCCGCAGACCCTCTGAACCTCGCCCAGGTCATTCTGGGTAGGAAGTTCGGTCACCACTCAAGCTGTTGCGCCCTGCCCGGGCCGCCCGCGCGGCGGTCCGGGCAGGGCCGCGTCTCTTCCTGGCCAACCCCCAGGAGGACATCCAGTGCACAACAAGACCCTCGTGGCCGTGGCGGCCGGGCTCGGCCTGCTCGCGCTGTCCGCGTGCGGTGCGTCCGGGTCCGGGTCGTCCGCGGACCCCAAGACCGTCACCCTCGTCAGCCACGACTCGTGGAGCGTCTCCAAGAGCGTCGTCAAGGACTTCGAGAAGCGGTCCGGGTACAAGCTCAGGGTCCTCAAGGACGGCGACGCCGGACAGGCCGTCAACAAGGCGATCCTCACCAAGGACAACCCGCAGGGCGACGTCTTCTTCGGCGTCGACAACACCCTGCTCTCCCGGGCCCTGGACAACGGACTGTTCCAGCCCTACGAGCCGAAGGGCGCCGGCTCCGTCCGGCCGGAGAACCGTGTCGACCAGGACAAGCACCGGGTCACGCCCGTCGACACCGGCGACATCTGCGTCAACTACGACAAGGCCTGGTTCAGCGCGCACAAGCTGACCCCGCCCGAGTCCTTCGCCGACCTCGCCAAGCCGGCGTACAAGAACCTCCTCGTCACCGAGAACGCGGCCACCTCCTCGCCGGGCCTCGGCTTCCTGCTCGGCAGCGCCGCGAAGTTCGGCGACCAGGGCTGGCCGGGCTACTGGAAGAAGCTCGAGGCCAACGGCGTGAAGGTCGTCGACGGCTGGGAGCAGGCCTACTACCAGGAGTTCTCCGGGTCCTCCGAGGGCAGGAAGGCAGGCGGCGACCGGCCGCTGGTGGTCTCGTACGCCTCCTCGCCGCCCGCCGAGGTGATCTACGCCAAGAAGCGGCCCGCCACCGCCCCGACCGGGGTGGCCTACGGCACCTGCTTCCGGCAGACCGAGTACGCCGGGCTGCTGAGCAACGCGAAGAACCCCGAGGGCGGCAAGGCGTTCCTCGACTTCCTGCTCACCCGGGAGTTCCAGCAGGACATGCCGCTGAACATGTTCGTCTACCCGGTCGTGGAGGGAGCCGCCGTACCCGCCGACTTCACCGAGTACGGCCCGGCCGCCAAGGACCCCGAGACCCTGGCCCCCGACAAGATCGCCGCCAACCGCGACCAGTGGGTCTCCTCGTGGACGTCGCTCGTACTGAAGTGACCGCCAAGGCGCGGGACCGGCGCGGGAGCGCGGCTCGGCTCGGGCTGATGGCCCTGCCCGTCGCGTTCTTCGCGCTGTTCTTCGCCTGGCCCGTCGCCGCGATCGTCACCCGCGGGCTGAAGGCGGACGGCACGTGGCACCTCGGGCGGATCGCGGACGTCGTCACCCGCCCGGACATCCGGCACGTGCTGTGGTTCACCACCTGGCAGGCGCTCGCCTCCACCGCGCTGACCCTGCTGCTCGCCCTGCCCGCCGCCTATGTCTTCGCCCGGTACGACTTCCCCGGCAGGGGGGTGCTGCGGGCCGTCGTCACCGTGCCGTTCGTGCTGCCGACCGTCGTCGCCGGCAGCGCCTTCCTGGCCCTGCTCGGACGCGGCGGCCTGCTGGACGAGCTGTGGGGAGTACGGCTCGACACCACGGTGTGGGCGATCCTGCTCGCCCATGTCTTCTTCAACTACGCGGTCGTCGTCCGCACGGTCGGCGGGCTGTGGGCCCAGCTCGACCCCCGGCAGGAGGAGGCCGCCCGGATGCTCGGCGCCTCCCCGCTGACGGCCTGGCGCCGGGTCACCCTGCCGGCGCTCGGTCCCGCCGTGGCCGCCGCCGCCCTGATGGTGTTCCTGTTCACCTTCACCTCCTTCGGCGTGGTCCAGATCCTCGGCGGCCCCACCTTCTCCACCATCGAGGTGGAGATCTACCGGCAGACCTCCGAGGTCTTCGACCTGACCACGGCCGCCGTCCTCACCCTCGTCCAGTTCGCCGCCGTCGGCGCGATCCTCGCCGTGCACGCCTGGACGGTACGGCGGCGGGAGACCGCGCTGCGCCTGGTCGACGCCGCCGTGACCGCGCGCCGGCCACGCGGGGCCGGGCAGTGGGCGCTGCTCGCCGGGGTCCTCGTCACCATCGCCCTGCTCCTGCTGCTGCCGCTCGGCGTCCTCGTCCGCCGCTCCCTGGACGCGCCCGGCCTCGGCTACTACCGGGCGCTGACCGACGCGGACGGCGGTACGTTCCTGGTGGCGCCCGTGCACGCGGTGTGGACCTCGCTCCAGTACGCCGTCGCCGCCACCGCCATCGCCGTCGTGATCGGCGCCCTCGCCGCCGCCGCGCTGGCCCGCCGGGACGCCGGACGGCTGGTCCGGGGCTTCGACGCGCTGCTGATGCTGCCGCTCGGCGTGTCCGCCGTGACCGTCGGCTTCGGCTTCCTGATCGCCCTCGACAAGCCGCCGCTGGACCTGCGCCAGTCCTGGATCCTGGTACCGCTCGCCCAGGCCCTCGTCGGCGCCCCCTTCGTCGTACGGACCATGCTGCCCGTGCTGCGCGCGGTGGACGTACGCCTCAGGGAGGCCGCCGCCGTGCTCGGGGCCTCCCCCTGGCGGGTGTGGCGGGAGGTGGACCTGCCGCTGGTGCGGCGGGCGCTGCTGGTCGCGGCCGGCTTCGCGTTCGCCGTGTCGCTCGGCGAGTTCGGGGCGACCGTGTTCATCGCCCGGCCCGACAACCCCACGCTGCCGGTCGCCGTGGCCCGGCTGCTCAGCCGCCCCGGCGATCTCAACTACGGGCAGGCGATGGCCCTTTCGACCATTCTGATGGTGGTGTGCGCCGCCGCGCTGCTCGTCCTGGAGCGGCTGCGCACCGACCGGACGGGGGAGTTCTAGATGCTGCTGAGCCTGGATGCCGCGACCGTGCGCTTCGGCGGGCGGGCCGTCCTCGACCGGGTCGGTCTCGAGGTCGCCGAGCACGAGGTGGTGTGCGTGCTCGGGCCCAGCGGCAGCGGGAAGTCGACGCTGCTCCGGGCGGTCGCCGGACTGCAACGCCTGGACTCCGGACGGGTGGTGCTGGACGGCCGGGACCAGAACGGGGTGCCCGCACACAAGCGCGACGTCGGCCTGATGTTCCAGGACCACCAGCTGTTCCCGCAGCGGGACGTCGGCGCCAACGTGGCCTTCGGGCTGCGCATGCACGGCGTCGCCCGCAGCGAACGGGACGCCGAGGTGGGCCGGCTGCTCGACCTGGTCGGCCTGCCCGGGGCGGCCCGGCGGGCCGTGGCCGCCCTGTCCGGTGGCGAGCAGCAGCGCGTGGCCCTCGCCCGCGCGCTCGCGCCCCGCCCCCGGCTGCTGATGCTGGACGAACCGCTCGGCCAGCTCGACCGCTCGCTGCGCGAACGCCTCGTGGTCGAACTGCGGGAACTGTTCGGCCGGCTGGGCACGACCGTGCTCGCCGTGACCCACGACCAGGGCGAGGCGTTCGCACTGGCCGACCGGGTGGTGGTGATGCGGGACGGACGGATCGCGCAGTCCGGGACGCCCGTGGAGGTGTGGCAGCGGCCCGCCGACGCGTTCGTGGCCCGCTTCCTCGGCTTCGAGAACGTGGTCCCGGCGACCGTCACCGGCACGGTCGCCGACAGCCCGTGGGGCAAGCTGCCCGTCCCCGACGGCTCGGCGCGGGGCAGCCGCACGGTCCTGGTCCGCCCGGCCGGGGTCCGGCTGGTGCCCGCCGGCCAGGGCCTGTCCTGCACGGTGACCGCCCGCACCTTCAAGGGCTCCCACGTGGCCGTCCACCTCCAGCCGGCGGACGGCCCGCGCCTGGAGGCGGCCTGCGCGCTGCGCGACGCCCCCGAACCCGGCGCCCCGGTCGGCGTGGAGTTCGACGCGGCGGAAATCGCCGTACTGGATTGATCATCCGCCCTAGGGTGAGGTCATGCCCGTACTCACCCATGACCGCTACTGCGACGAGATCGCCCACCAGGTCGGCCTGTTGAGAGCCGTGGTGACCTCCGGAGCCGACCTGTCCGCGACCGTGCCGACCTGCCCGGACTGGTCGCTGGAAGACCTCGTACGGCACCTGGGCGGCGCCCTGCGCTGGGTGGACGCCCTGGTGCGCGCCCGGGCCCGGGAGAACATCCCGGACGAGCGGGTCCCGCTGTTCGGCGGGCCGGAGCAGCGCGGGGACGCGGCGGTGCTGGACACCTGGCTCGCGGACGCCGGCGAGCGGGTCGTCGGCGCGCTGCGCGAGGCCGGCCCGGACGCCGGGGTGTGGACGTGGGCCGGGTGGCCGACCGCCGGGTTCTGGGCCCGCCGGATGACGCACGAGATCACCGTGCACCGCGCCGACGCCACGCTCGCCGCCGGACTGCCCTACGAGGTCGCACCGGAGATCGCGGCCGACGCGCTGGACGAGTGGCTCCAGATCGTGGAGTGGGTGCAGCGCCACACCGCCGACGAGCGGCTGCGGGAGCTGCGCGGGCCCGGCCGCTCCCTGCATCTGCACGCCACCGACGCCGGCCCGGACCTGAACGCCGAATGGCTCATCGAGCTGGGCCCGGACGGGGTGGGCTGGCGGCGCGGGCACGAGAAGGCGACGGTGGCCCTGCGCGGCCCGCTCACCTCCGTGCTGCTCGCCTTCTACCGCCGGCTGCCCCCGGACGCCCCCGGCCTGGAGGTGCTGGGCGACCGGGAACTGCTGGACTTCTGGCTGGAGCGGGCCACCTTCGGCTGAGGCCGGGGGCTCAGCGGCTCAGGGGCAGGGCCGACAGCAGGGCGACGGCCAGGACGAGCGGGCCGCACAGGGCCGGCAGGGCGGCGGCGCGCAGCGCGGCGGCCCCGCGCAGCAGGGCGGGGCGCGCGCCCAGGCGGAGCAGCGTGGCGGTGGTGTCCGCGCGGTACTGACGGGACTCCACGGCCGCGGTGAACAGCGTGGCGAGCGTGGCGCCGCCGACGACGAGCGCGCCGAGCGCGGACAGCGGCCCGAGGTCCGGTGCCGGGCCGCCCGGCAGTGCGGTCAGGGCGCACCCGGCGGACGCCACCGCGCAGACCACGCCCAGCGGGCGGCCGAGCCGGGCGGCCTCCGCCATGAGGCCCCGGCCGGCCAGGAGCCGCAGCACACCCGGGCGGCCGGCCTGGAGCAGCGTGCCGCACAGGTGGGTGAGGCCGGGGCCGGCCAGCACCAGGCCGGTGCCGATGAGGAGCCAGCCGAGCAGGAGGGCGAGGCCGGGGACGGGGGCGGAGCGGCCGGCGTAGGCCTGCGCGGCCAGTCCGGCGGTGACCAGGGCGACCCCCCAGGGCAGTCCGGCGGGCGACCGTACGCCGGTGTCCAGGGCGGGCACCGGGAGTTCGGGGCGGGCCGCGATGCCCGGCCCCGGTCCGCCGCCGTCCGCGCCCACCGCCCGGCCGTCGGCGTTCGTGCCCGTCGTACCCGGTGCCGGTCCGCCGCCGTCCGTCGCCGTCCGTCCCCGCGTCCGGCTCCGCCCGCCCACGGCCGCGCCCGCCGCCCCGGTGGCGGGAGGGTCCGCGGGGTGCGGCCGGGCCGGGGCCCGGGTTCCGGCTGCGGCCCGGGCCCGGAAGCGGCCGTACGCGCCGAAGGTCTCCGTCCCCGGCGAGCCGCCGGAGGCGCCGAACCGGCCGAACCGTCGCGCGGCCCGCACCGGAGGGCGGGGCTCCCGGGGCCGCAGCGCCACGGCCACCGCCGCCGTCGCGGTGACCGGGAGCACGGTGAGCAGGGTCACGGCCGCCGGGACCGGCAGGGGCTGTCCGGCGGCCAGGAGACCGGCCGCCGCGCCGTCGAACGGCAGGCCCGTGAGGTCGCCGCGCAGATGCAGGAAGAGCAGCAGGGCCAGCAGCGAGCCCAGCGCGCAGGACAGGGCCGTCGTCAGTGCGGTCAGGGCCATGAGCCCGGCCGGGCCGAGGCCCGCGGCGGACAGGCCGGCGCGCGGCCGGGTGCCGGGGTCGGTGCGGGCCACCGCGAGCGCCAGGTACACCGTGGCGGTGAGCGGCGCCGCGCACCAGGCCAGGCGCAGCGCGGCGGCGTCGGCGGCCTCGGGGTGCGCCAGGGCGTGGGCGAGGCTGGACAGCAGCAGCAGGCCGGTGCCCGCCGAGGCGGCGGCCACCAGCAGGCGGCGCAGCTGGACGGCGGGCCGGGCGGCGCGGGTCAGGCGGAGAGCGAGCACGCCGCCCGGCCTTCCGCGTCGGGGGCGTCCGGCAGGTGCACGGTGTGCACGCGGCGCCCGTCCAGCAGGGGCACCGTGCGGTCGGCGAGCGCGGCGGTGTCGGGGTCCTGGGTGGCGAGGACGACCGTGATGCCGTGCGAGCGGGCGGCCGTGGCCAGGGTGCGCAGCACTTGGGTGCGGTCGGCGTGGTGCAGCGGCGCGGTCGGCTCGTCGGCGAACAGCACCTCGGGGCCGGGGGCGAGCGCGCGGGCGATGGCGACGCGCTGGCGCTCGGCGTGCCGCAGCGCGCGCGGGCGGCAGCGGGCCCGGTCGCCGACATCGAGGCGCTCCAGCCACTCCAGCGCGCGGACCTTCGCCCGGCGGCGGCCGGCGCCGCGCAGCAGCAGGGGCAGCGCGGCGTTCTCCCAGACGGACAGCTCGGGGACGAGCACGGGTTCGGGGTCGATCCAGCCGAAGCGTTCCCGGCGCAGCCGCTCGAGGGCGGCGGGGCCGAGCGTGTGCAGGGGGGAGCTGTTGAACCAGACCTCGCCGGAGCACGCCGGCACCAGGCCGGACAGGCAGCGCAGCAAGGTGGTCTTGCCGCTGCCGCGCGGTCCGCTGACGGCGAGGATCTGGCCCTGCCGCACGCCGAGCGAGACCCCGGCCAGCCCGGGGGAGCCGTCGCGGTGCGTGAAGTGCAGGGAGCGTGCCCAGAGCACGTCGTTGTCCGGTGGGGCCTCCATGGCGTACACCTCGGTTCTGATCCGTTTCCCCGTGCCTGTTCCCCCGTCCGGGGGAACGAAGGCGGGGCCGATCGGTCACTGGCACGCTAGGCAGGACGCGGACCGGGGCCCGGACAGCACGCGGCCCCGGGCCGCCGTTCCACTCGAACGGACGGCGCCGGGGCCGGTGTGGTCATCCGGTCGGACGACTCAGAGCTTGGTCCACGCCTCCGTGAGGGTGGCCCGCAGGATCTGCTCGGTCTCGTCGAAGGTCTCCTGGGTGGAGATCAGCGGCGGGGCGAGCTGGATGACCGGGTCGCCGCGGTCGTCGGCACGGCAGTACAGGCCGTTGTCGAACAGCGCCTTGGAGAGGAAGCCGTACAGGACGCGCTCGGTCTCCTCGTCGTTGAAGGACTCCTTGGTGTTCTTGTCCTTCACCAGCTCGATGCCGTAGAAGAAGCCGTTGCCGCGGACGTCGCCGACGATGGGCAGGTCGTGCAGCTTCTGCAGGGTCTGCAGGAAGGCGCCCTCGTTGTCCAGCACGTGCTGGTTGAGGCCCTCGCGCTCGAACAGGTCGAGGTTGGCCAGGCCCACCGCGGCGGAGACCGGGTGGCCGCCGAAGGTGTAGCCGTGCAGGAAGGTGTTGTCGCCCTTGTAGAACGGCTCGGCGAGCTTGTCGGAGATGATGCAGGCGCCGATCGGGGAGTAGCCCGAGGTCATGCCCTTGGCGCAGGTGATCATGTCCGGGACGTAGCCGAACTTGTCGCAGGCGAACGTCGTGCCGAGGCGGCCGAAGGCGCAGATGACCTCGTCCGACACGAGCAGGACGTCGTACTTGTCGCAGATCTCGCGCACCCGCTGGAAGTACCCGGGCGGCGGCGGGAAGCAGCCGCCGGCGTTCTGCACCGGCTCCAGGAAGACCGCGGCGACGGTGTCCGGGCCCTCGAAGAGGATCTGCTGCTCGATCTGGTCGGCGGCCCAGCGGCCGAAGGCGACCGGGTCGTCGCCGAAGAGGGGCGCGCGGTAGATGTTGGTGTTCGGCACCTTGTGCGCGCCCGGCACCAGCGGCTCGAAGGGGGCCTTCAGGCCCGGCAGGCCGGTGATGGACAGGGCGCCCTGCGGGGTGCCGTGGTAGGCGACCGCGCGGGAGATGACCTTGTACTTGGTGGGCTTGCCGGTCAGCTTGAAGTACTGCTTGGCGAGCTTCCAGGCGGTCTCGACGGCCTCGCCGCCGCCGGTGGTGAAGAAGACCTTGTTCAGGTCACCGGGGGCCTCGTTGGCCAGGCGCTCGGCCAGCTCGACGGCCTTCGGGTGGGCGTAGGACCACACCGGGAAGAAGGCCAGCTCCTGCGCCTGCTTGGCGGCGGTCTCGGCGAGTTCCGTGCGGCCGTGACCGGCCTGGACCACGAACAGACCCGCGAGACCGTCGAGGTAGCGCTTGCCCTTGTCGTCGTAGATGTAGGTGCCCTCACCCCGGACGATGGTCGGGACGGGGGAGTTCTCGTACGAGGACATGCGGGTGAAGTGCATCCACAGGTGGTCGTACGCGGTGCGGCTGAGGTCCTTGGTGCTCACGGTTATCGGGTCCTCACGGTTATCGGGTTCCCCACATGTAGGTCTGCTTCTTGAGCTTCAGGTAGACGAAGCTCTCGGTGGAGCGCACCCCGGGCAGGGCCCGGATGCGTTTGTTGATGACGTCCAGCAGGTGGTCGTCGTCCTCGCAGACGATCTCGGCGAGGATGTCGAACGAGCCCGCGGTCATCACCACGTACTCGACTTCCGACATGGCGGTCAGCGCGTCCGCGATCGACTCGACATCGCCCTCGACGTTGATCCCGACCATCGCCTGCCGGCGGAAGCCCACGGTCAGCGGGTCCGTGACGGCGACGATCTGCATCACGCCCTGGTCCAGCAGCTTCTGCACGCGCTGGCGCACGGCCGCCTCGGACAGGCCGACGGCCTTGCCGATCGCGGCGTACGGCCGGCGGCCGTCCTCCTGGAGCTGCTGAATGATGGCGAGGGAGACGGCGTCCAGCTGGGGACTGTTGCCGTTCCTGGACTCGCGGGACGAGTCCCTCTGGTCTGCGCTTCGACTGGCCACGACCTCACTGTGCACCAGGTCTCGACAGTTTTGCAAGGCCAGATCGATGAAATCCGTTGTTTGAGAGACGTGACCTTGCGGATTTCGCAGATCGAACGCCGGTGGGGGTGTTGAAAACGTGGGTACGGCGATTAGGGTGGGTGTCTCAGCGATTGGACAGCCCGAACCAGATCAGGAGGCCGGCAGTGAGCACCGAGCTGCGTCGTCTGCGCAACTACATCGACGGTGAGTTCCGGGACGCCGCCGACGGACGGACCACCGAAGTGGTCAACCCCGCGACGGGCGAGGCGTACGCCACCGCGCCGCTGTCCGGACAGGCGGACGTCGACGCCGCCATGGAGGCCGCCGCCCGCGCCTTCCCGGCCTGGCGGGACACCACCCCCGCCGAGCGGCAGAAGGCCCTCCTGAAGATCGCCGACGCGTTCGAGGAGCGCGCCGAGGAACTGATCGCGGCGGAGGTGGAGAACACGGGCAAGCCCACCGGGCTGACCCGCTCCGAGGAGATCCCGCCGATGGTCGACCAGATCCGCTTCTTCGCGGGCGCGGCCCGGATGCTGGAGGGCCGCTCGGCCGGCGAGTACATGGAGGGGATGACCTCGATCATCCGCCGTGAGCCGGTCGGCGTCTGCGCGCAGGTCGCGCCGTGGAACTACCCGATGATGATGGCCGTGTGGAAGTTCGCCCCGGCCGTCGCGGCGGGCAACACGGTCGTGCTGAAGCCCTCGGACACCACCCCCGCCTCCACGGTCCTGATGGCCGAGATCATCGGCTCGATCCTGCCCAAGGGCGTCTTCAACGTCATCTGCGGCGACCGCGACACCGGCCGGATGATGGTCGAGCACGAGACCCCGGCGATGGCCTCCATCACCGGCTCCGTGCGCGCCGGCATGTCCGTCGCCGAGTCCGCCTCCAAGGACCTCAAGCGGGTCCACCTGGAGCTGGGCGGCAAGGCTCCGGTCGTGGTCTTCGAGGACACCGACATCGCCAAGGCCGTCGAGGACATCTCGATGGCGGGCTTCTTCAACGCCGGCCAGGACTGTACGGCCGCGACCCGCGTCCTCGTCCAGGAGTCCATCCACGACGAGTTCGTGGCCGCGCTCGCCAAGGCCGCCGCCGAGACCAAGACCGGCCACCCGGACGACGAGGACGTCCTGTTCGGCCCGCTGAACAACCCCAACCAGCTCAAGCAGGTAGCCGGCTTCATCGAGCGCCTCCCGGCCCACGCCAAGGTCGAGGCGGGCGGTCAGCGGGTCGGCGACAAGGGCTACTTCTACGCCCCGACCGTCGTCTCCGGCCTCAAGCAGGACGACGAGATCGTCCAGAACGAGGTCTTCGGCCCGGTCATCACCGTGCAGTCCTTCACCGACGAGGCCCAGGCCGTCGAGTACGCCAACGGCGTCGAGTACGCCCTCGCGTCCTCGGTGTGGACCAAGGACCACGCCCGCGCGATGCGCCTGTCCAAGAAGCTCGACTTCGGCTGCGTGTGGATCAACACCCACATCCCGCTGGTCGCCGAGATGCCCCACGGCGGCTTCAAGAAGTCCGGCTACGGCAAGGACCTGTCGGCGTACGGCTTCGAGGACTACACGCGCATCAAGCACGTGATGACCTCCCTGGACGCGTAAGCGGCGCGCACGGCGGCGCGGCCCCGGACGGATTCCCCTCCCCGTCCGGGGCCGCGCCGTCTTCTCATTCCCCGGCGACGAACTCCAGCTCGTCCCCGGTCAGTCCGAGGTGCGCGGCCCGCTCCCAGTCCGCCGTCTGGTCCGGCCTGCGGGCGCCCGCGATCGCGCCCGTCACACCCCGGCGGGCCAGCACCCAGGCGATCGCGACCGCCCCCGCCGTCGTGCCGTGCTCCCGCGCAACCGTGCGCAGCCGGTCCACCGTACGGAGGTTGGCGTCCAGGTCCGTAGTGAAGTCCGGGTGCGTGCGGCGCCAGTCGGACGGGTCCAGGGACTCCAGCCGCTGCCGGGTGAAGGCCCCGGTGAGCAGGCCCGAGTGCAGCGGCTGGTAGGCGATCACACCGGTGCCGTGGCCGGCGGCCCAGTCGATCTCCGGTTCGGCCGAGCGGTTCAGGAGGGACAGCGGCGGCTGGACCGCGTCGACCGGGGCGATCCGCCGCGCCCGCTCCAGCAACTCGGGGCCGTGGTTGGACAGTCCGATCGCGCGCACCTTGCCCTCGGCCTTCAGATCGGCCATCACCTGCCAGTACTCCTCCAGCTCGGTGGCCCGCGCGTCCTCGGGCGGCTCGGTGCCGTCCCAGTTCAGTGCGGCGCCGGTGTCCGGCCAGTGCACCTGGTACAGGTCGATCACGTCCACGCCGAGCCGGCGCAACGAGTCCTCGACCTCACGCCGTACGCTGTCCGGCCGCATGATCCGCCGGGGCGCCGCCGCCGGGTCCGCCGGGTCCCACACCAGGCCCGCCTTGGTGAACACATACGGCCGGTCGGCCTCCGGCAGGGCGGCCAGCGCCTTGCCGACCACCTCCTCCGAGTGCCCGAGCCCGTACACGGCGGCCGTGTCGATCCAGTTGACGCCCAGCTCGACCGCTCGGTGCACGGTCGCGACGGACTGCGCGTCGTCCTGCGTGCCCCACGAGAACCGCCAGCCGTCGCCGCCGAACGACCAGGCGCCGAGCCCGATCACGGAGATGTCGAGACCGGAGGAGCCGAGGGGGCGGAGGGGGAGAGTCATCGTCGTACGTCCTTGCTCATGTGGGCTGTTCGCTGACGTCCACCACCCTGCGCGCCCCGCCGCCGGCCAGGCAGGCACGGCTTTGAGGGGGGAAAGAGTTGACCACCCTCGCGCGCCCCGGACCCGGGATACTCGGTCGCATGACGGCAATCGGCGAACGACGCACCGAACTGAGCCAGTTCCTCAGGTCCCGGCGGGCCCGGCTCACCCCGGCCGACGTCGGCCTGAGCACCTACGGGACGCGGCGCGTGCCCGGACTGCGGCGCGAGGAACTGGCCCAGCTCGCGGGAGTGAGCGTCGAGTACTACGTACGGCTGGAGCAGGGCCGCAACCCGCATGTGTCGGACGGCGTCCTGGACGCCGTCGGCCGCGCCCTGCGGCTGGACGCGGACGAGCGGGCGTACCTGCGCGGCCTGGCCCGCCCCGACCGGGCCCGCCCGGAGGCGGCCCCGGCCGCCGAGGCGGTACGGCCCGCCCTGCGCCGGCTGGTCGACGCCCAGCCCGGCCCCGCCTACGTCTGCGGCCACCTCACCCAGGTGCTCGCCTGGAACCCGCTCGCCGCCGCCGTCTTCGGCGACTTCGGCGATCTGCCGCCCGAGCGGCGGACCTTCGCCCACCTGGCCTTCCTCGACGAGCGCTACCGCGCCCTGCTCGGCGACAGCCTGCCGGCGAAGGCGGAGGCGACCGTCGCCTTCCTGCGGATGGGCGTCGGCCGCTACCCCGATGACCCCGCCCTCGCCTCCCTCATCGGCACGCTCGCCATGAAGAGCGAGGAGTTCGCCGCGCTGTGGGCCCGGCAGGACGTCCGGGACAAGGGCCCCGGCCGGCACATCCTGCGCCATCGACTGGTCGGCGCCCTCGCCCTGGACTTCGAGGTGCTGCACACCCCGGAGCCCGGTCAGGTGCTGGTCAGCTATCTGCCGGCGCCGGGGACCGGGGCCGAGGAGGCACTGGGGCTGGTGGGAAGCTGGGGAGCGGACGGCGCCCGAAGCGGACCGGCCGGCTGGGGAACGGACGGCGCCTGAACCGGGGCGGCCGGGCAGGCGGCCGGCTGAACCAGCCCGTCGGGCGCGGGAGTCGGCGGACTCCGGCGCGGTGATCGACAAGGTGTCGGACAGGCGCCGGACCGCTCGACGCAGCGTCGATTGTCGCTCCGGGCGACGAAACGGCATGCTTCCGGGGTGCCCCCGACTTGCTCTCCGGCCTCCGTGCCGTCCCGCCGCACCCTGCTCGCCGCCCTCGGCTCCACCGCCGCGCTCGGTGCGCTGGCCGGGTGCGGGGTGCCCGCCGCCTACGTCAAGCCCGGGGACCGCTCCGCGCCCGACGAGTCCGCGGCCGACAAGAGGCTGACCTGGGCCAACTGGCCGCTGTACATCGACACCGCCGACGACAACCCGGGCCGGCGGCCCACGCTGGAGGGGTTCGAGAAGCGCACCGGGATCTCCGTGGACTACGTCGAGGAGATCAACGACAACGACGAGTTCTTCGGCAAGATCAGCCCCTCGCTGATGAACCACCGGCCCACCGGCCGCGATCTGATCGTCATCAGCGACTGGATGTGCGCCCGGTACGTCCGGCTGGGCTGGGTCCAGGAGATGGACCGCGCCCGCCAGCCCGAGGTGGCGCGGAACCTCGACCCGCTGCTGCGCTCGCCCGCCTTCGACAAGGGCCGCCGGTTCACCGTGCCGTGGCAGTCCGGGATCACCGGCATCGCCTACAACCGCCGCAAGCTCGGCCGGGACATCCGGCACGTGAAGGACCTCTGGGCGCGGGACCTCAAGGGCCGGGTGACCCTGCTGTCCGGTCTGGACGAGGCGTTCGCACTGCTCATGCAGGGCGACGGCGTGGACATCACCCGCTGGACCGCGGACGACTTCCACCGGATGTGCGACCGCGTCGAGCGGGAGGTGCACCGGGGCCAGATCCGCCGCTTCACCGGCAACGACTACACCAAGGACCTGGTGAGCGGGGACGTACTGGCCTGCCAGGCGTACTCCGGCGATGTCATCCAGCTCCAGGCCGACAACCCCGACATCCGCTTCGTCGTCCCCGAGGAGGGCGCCGAGCTGTGGTCGGACTCGCTGATGATCCCCGACCGGGCCCGGCACAAGGCCAACGCCGAGCGGCTGATCGACTACTACTACCGGCCCGAGGTCGCCGCGAAGCTCGCCGCCTGGGTCAACTACGTCTGCCCGGTCCCGGCCGCCCGGGAGGTGCTGGCCGCCGACCCGGACAAGGACACCGCGGCCCTCGCCGACAACCCCCTGATCTTCCCGGACGCCGTCCTGCGCGAACGCCTGGCCGTCGCCCGCGACATCAGCTCCACGGAACGCCCGGAGTTCACCCGGCGGTGGAACGGCATCGTGGGCCTGTGAGCCGCCGGCCCGGTACGCGCGGGCATGATGAGCCGATGGACAAGGCCAAGGACAAGGACAAGGTCAAGGACTTCGTGCTGCCGCGCGGGGCGACGGGTTTCCTCGGCCCCGGGGACACCAGCCCGCTTCCCGTGACGGACCTGCGGACGTTCCGCACCGCCCTGTACACGGCCGCCCGCATCGCCGGGGGCACGGTGGGCGAGGTGGAGGAGCGGAGCCGTCCCCGCTCCTTCCACATCGGGTCGGTCCTCGACCGCGCGGGCGAGACCGTCGTCCTGTGCCACGCCCACCACCCGTGGACCGCGTTCGCCACGGAGCGCCGGAACTGGTACGACGAGGAGTTCCTGACGCCGCCGCCGTGGGCCCGCGCCTTCACCGACGCGGGACTCGCCGTGCTCGACCGCGAACGGCTCACCACGCCGCTGTCCGCCGTGGACACCTCGGCACTGACCCGGGAGGAGTGGCGCCGCATCCGCCTCTATCACCTCACCACGCTGGGCGGAGTCCTCTTCAACGCCTTCGACTGACCCACCGCGGCCGGCTGCGTCAGGCCTGCTCGTTGAGCGCGCGGCTCACCGTCGCCGCCGTCCGGCGCACGGCCGGGGCGAGGCGGGCGGAACGGGCGGTCGTCGGGGCGGTCAGGGTCACCGCCGCCACGGGGGAGCCGGCCCGGAACACCGGGGCGGCGAAGGAGAGTTCGCCCAGCCGGTGCTCCTCGTGGGCCTCGGCCAGGCCGGACGAGCGGACGAGGGCCAGGCGGGCGGCGAGCGCGCCTGGAGCGGTGCGGGTGCGCGGAGTGTGCCGCCCGGCGGCGGCCGGGGCCGGGAGCAGACCGTGGGCCAGCAGCACCTGGCCGGCGGCCGTGGCGTGCGGGGGCAGCCGTGCGCCGGTGACCAGGCACAGCGCCCTACCGCCGGCCGGGATCACCACGTCCGCGTGCCCGCCGGTGCGGGCGGTGAGGGCCCGCAGCGCCGGGAGCGCGGTGTCCAGCAGGCCGCGCGGGCAGGGGGCGGCGGCACCGAGGGCACGGATCCGGGTACCGAGGCGGTAGGAGCCGTCCGCCCCCCGCTCCAGCCCGCCCCAGGCCACCAGTTCCCGCACCATGCGCAGCGCGGTCGGCACGGGCAGCCCCGTGCGGCGGGCGATCTCCGTCAGGCGCAGTGTGACCGGCGCGTCCACGAACGCGTCCAGCACGGAGAAGACCCGTCCCGCGACGCTCTCCGCCATCCGCTCCTCCGTCCGCCCCGCCCGCGTTTCGCTCAGTGAAAGCCGGGCGTTGCCGCCGGCCGGCCCCGCCCGGCAGGGTCAACGCATGGATCTCGCTCTCTCTTCCGACCAGTTGCTGTCCACCACCCGCGCCGTCCGCCACCGCCTCGACCTCACCCGCCCGGTGCCGCGCCGGCTGCTGGAGGAGTGCGTGGACCTGGCCGTCCAGGCGCCGAGCGGACGCAACCGGCAGCGCTGGCACTTCGTCGTCGTCACCGATCCCGAGCAGCGGGCCGCCCTGGCGGACGTGTGGCGGGCCGGGGTGACCACGCCCGGCGCGAGCGAACCCCTTCCGGAGCGGGACGTGCGGCGGGCGTCCGTGGCCCGGATGGACCGGGTCTACTCCGGCACCGCGCACCTGTACGCGCACCTGCACGAGGTCCCGGCGCTCGTCGTGCCGTGCGTGGAGGGCCGTACCGACCACGCCCCGGTCCTGCGCCAGGCCGGTACCTGGGGGTCCATCCTGCCGGCGGTGTGGAGCTTCATGCTCGCCGCCCGCGCCCGGGGGCTGGGCACCTGCTGGACCACCGGGAACCTGGTCGACGAGCGGGAGTCGGCCCGGGTGCTCGGCATCCCGTACGACGACGTCATGCAGGCGGCGCTCATTCCCGTCGCCTTCACCCTGGGCACCGACTTCCGGCCGGCCCCGCGCATCCCCCGGGACCGGGTGCTGCACTGGGACAGGTTTTGAACATGTTCAATTCCGGGCGTACGCTCCTGCCATGAGCGACAGAGCCGCCCTGCTCAAGGGCATCCGCGCCTGGTTGGTCCTCTTCGTCGTGTGCCTCGTGCTCAGCGGGGCCACCGCCTTTCCGCTGGTGCACGAACTGCGCTGGACCGAGAGCGCGTTGCGCGCCCTGTCCGTGCCGGAGCACCTGCCCGGCCTGATGGCGTGGATCGTCCGGGTGCGCGAGGGGCTGGACACCGTCGACG
The DNA here is from genome assembly GCF_040636485.1 of Streptomyces sp. NPDC038707. Lineage (NCBI taxonomy): Bacteria > Bacillati > Actinomycetota > Actinomycetes > Kitasatosporales > Streptomycetaceae > Streptomyces > Streptomyces sp. NPDC038707. The sequence goes on along the minus strand of NZ_JBEZUP010000011.1, from coordinate 103,656 downwards.
CCGAGCACCCCTTCGTGCTGTACGGCACCGACTGGCTGGCCTTCGCCCACCTCGTCATCGCGGTCGCGTTCTACGGCCCGTACCGCGACCCCGTCCGCAACATCTGGGTGGTCGAGTTCGGGATGATCGCGTGCGCCGGGATCATCCCGCTCGCCCTCGTCTGCGGACCCGTCCGGGGCATCCCCTTCTGGTGGAGCCTGATCGACATGTCCTTCGGGGTCTTCGGCGTCGTCCCGCTCCACGTCGTCCGGAAGAAGATCAAGCGGCTGGAGGCGCTCGGCGCCCCGCCCGCGCCCCCGGCCGCCGCGTCCGTCAGCGCTTGAACGCGGGCAGCGCGAAGCGCTCGGCGGCGGCCTCCTGGCCGGCGCCCTTGGCGTCGGTGGAGTTCACCGCGTAGACGAGGGTCCGGGACAGGTCCTCCGTCGCGGCGATCACCGTGACACAGCCCGGGCGCGAGCCGCCCTTGCCCCAGACCTCCTTGCCGTTCACCTCGGTCCGCTCCAGCGCCGCGCCGTAGCGCGCGTCGCGGAAGGGCGGGGTGAACATCTCCCGCAGCTGCGGCTCGGGCACCACCCGGCCGCGGAACAGCGCGACCAGCAACCGTTCCAGGTCGGCGGTGGTCGAGATGAGGTCGCCGGCCGCGAACCGGTCGGTCATGTCCCACTCGGTCACGTCGACCAGCTTGCCGTCGATCCAGTCGTAGCCCCGGTTGTGCGGCCCGTGGATCCTGGTGTCCCCGGCGGCGGGGAAGGAGCTGTGCCGCATGCCCAGCGGCCGGAAGATCCGCACCCGGGCCTGGTGGGCGTACGAGTCACCGGTCACCTCCTCGATGAGCAGGCCGAGCACGGTGTAGTGGATGTTGCCGTAGGTCTGCCGCGCACCCGGCGGGTACGCCGGGCCCCGGGCCACGGCCTCGGCCACGACCTGCCGGGGCGTCCGCGTCCCGAAGCGGTGCGCAGGGTCCTCCTCGCCCGTGTCGCCGGATGACGCCCCCGACCACAGGCCGCTGGTGTAGTTCAGCAACTGCCGTACGGTGACGGGCTTCTCGAAGTCCCCGGTGAGCAGGCCCGGCAGATAGTGCCGCACGGTGCCGTCGAGGTCGATGCGGCCCTCCGCCGCCAGTTGCAGCACGATCGCGGCGGTGACCACCTTCGTCACCGAACCGGCCCGGAACCGCGCGTTCTCCAGGGCCGGCGCCCCCGTGCGGACATCCCGCACGCCGGCCGTGCCGCGCCAGCCGCCGTGTCCGTCCACGCGCACCAGCGCGGCGGTGACGTCGTGGTCGGGCAGCCCGGCGAGCGCGTCGGACAGGGCCTCGGCGTCCGGGCCGGGTGCGGTGACCGGGGCGGGCGCGGGCGCCGGTGCGGCGAACGCCGGTCCGGCCAGTGAACCGGCGGCCAGCGCGGCGACGAGTCCGGCGGCCACGAGGGCGCTGCGGCGGATGCGGCGGGACGTGCGGGTACCGCGGGTACGGCGCATGGCGGGCTCCTCGAGGAGATCGGGGACGGCTTCGTGATCATCCTCGGCCGGTGGACCGCCGCCCGGATCCTCACCGAGGAGGGTGCCGGACCCCGGTGCGACCCCGGTCAACAGCCGTGTGCCGTAGGGGAGTTTTCGGGGGCGACCCCTACGGGAGCGGAGCCCGGCCGTCTCCGGCGTACCGCTCCTGAGCCGCCATGACCTCGTCGCCGTGCTCGAAGGCCCACACCCCGAACGCGTCGATCGGCGCGAGCAACGTCCGTCCCAGCCCGGTGAGTCCGTACTCCACGCGGGGCGGTGCGCCGCCGTACGCCCGGCGGGCCACCAGCCCGTTGAACTCCAGCCGCCGCAGCGTCTCGGTCAGCACCTTCGGGCTGATCCCGCCGATCCGCGCGCGCAGTGCGCCCGGCCGGCACGGGCCGTCCCGCAGGGCCCACAGCACCACCGCGTTCCAGGTGTTGGCGAGCAGATCGAAGGCCAGGCGAGCCCGGCAGTCGGCGAGGAAGGGCTGGTCATGGCTCACATACCGAATGGTGCCCGAGCGGCTTCCTACTGTCGTGCCCGAATCCGGACGGACGGACAACGGGAGGACATCGTGCGCATCGGAATTCTCGGTACCGGAGCCATGGCGCGGGCACTGGGCGAGCAGTGGGAACGCGCCGGGCACGACGTGGTCGCCGGCAGCCGGTCGCGGGGCGGCCTGCGCGCGGCGGCCGGGCACGGCACCGACGCGGTGCTGCTCGCCGTGCCGTACCCGGCGGTCGTGGACGTCGTCGCCGGGCTCGCCGACACCCTGGCCGGGCGGGTGCTGATCGACTGCACCAACCCCGTCGGCCCGGGCTTCGGGCTGCTCACGGCCGGCGGCCCGGCCGCGGCCGAGCGGATCGCCGCCGCCGCTCCCGCCGCCCGCGTGGTCAAGGCGTTCAACCTGTGCCACGAGAGCGTGTGGCGGCTGACCCCGCCGGTCTTCGCAGGCCGCCCGCTCGCCGTCCCGCTGTGCGGGGACGACACGGAGGCCCTGGCCGTCGTCCGGCGGCTCGTCCGTGACCTGGGCGGTACGCCGCTGGACGCCGGCGGGCTGGACCGGGCCGGACTGGTGGAGGCGACGGCCGCGCTGCTGATCCGGCTGTGGGTGGGGGAGGGCGCGGACGCCCAGGCGATCGCGCCGCCGCTGGAGTTCGCCGGGGTCAGCGGGAGCGCAGGGCGTGCAGGACGTCGATCCGGTTCGTCGTGATCGAGTCCACGCCCAGCTCCAGCAGCCTGCTCATGGAGCGGCGGGTGTCCGGGGTCCACACGGACAGCAGGCAGCCGTCGCGGTGGACCCGGGCCGCCAGTTCCCGGCCGACCAGCGGGAAACGGTAGTTGAGCCAGCGCGGCCGGACCGCGGCGAGCAGCGCCGGGCGGGGCGGGGCCAGGGTCGTCCAGGTCAGGGCGATCTCCGCGGCCGGGTCGGCGGCCCGCAGGGCGAGCATCGCCTCGGCGCCCGCGCTGAAGCAGACGCGGTCGTGCGCGCCGCTCTGCCGGATCACGTCCAGCGTCCGCTCGACCGTACGGCGGCCCACCGGCCCGCACAGGTCCACCATCACCCGGCTCTCACCGGTCGCGGCCAGCGCCTGGGCCAGCGTCGGGACCCCGCCCGCCGTCAGCCCGCGCAGCTCCTCGGCGGTCAGCGCGCCCAGCGGCCGGTCCACCCCCCACAGCCGGCGCAGCGTCTCGTCGTGCAGCAGCACGGGCACGCCGTCCCGGGTGAGCCGTACGTCGATCTCGACGGCGTCCGCGCCCCGCCCGAGCGCGGAACGCAGCGAGTCGAGGGTGTTCTCACGGAAACGGTAGGGGTCGCCGCGGTGGGCCACGGCGGTCACGGTCTGCATGGGCCCCATTGTGGCCGTGCGGCGGCCGGGCGCCGGGTGGGGGGCCCGGCCGGGCCGGGGTGCTGGGCGTACGGCGCGGGCCCCCGCTCGGCGGGCGGGGGCCGGGGGTGCCGGGCTCGCCGGCCGGCTCAGCCGGCGAGCCAGGCGGTGGTGTAGTCGTCGATCTCCCGGGCGATGCGGGCCTTGCCCGCCGCGTCCAGGAACGAGACCTCCACGGCGTTCTTGGCGAGCGCGGCGAGGCCCCGCTCGTCCAGCCCCAGGAGCCGGGCGGCGACCGCGTACTCGTTGTTCAGGTCGGTGCCGAACATCGGCGGATCGTCGGAGTTGATCGTCACCAGCACCCCGGCCCGGGTGAACTCCTTGACCGGGTGCTCCTCCAGGGTGCGGACCGCGCGGGTGGCGATGTTGGAGGTCGGGCAGACCTCCAGCGGGATGCGGTGCTCGGCGAGGTGGGCCAGCAGCTCCGGGTCCCGCGCGGAACTGGTGCCGTGCCCGATGCGCTCGGCGCGCAGGTCGCGCAGCGCGTCCCACACCGTCTCCGGGCCGGTCGTCTCCCCGGCGTGCGGCACGGAGTGCAGGCCGGCGGCGATGGCCCGGTCGAAGTACGGCTTGAACTGCGGCCGGGGCACACCGATCTCCGGCCCGCCGAGCCCGAACGACACCAGGCCCTCCGGGCGGATCCGGTCCTCGGTGGCCAGCCGCACGGTCTCCTCGGCCGCCTCCAGGCCGGCCTCGCCGGGAATGTCGAAGCACCAGCGCAGTACGGTCCCGAACTCCGCCTCGGCGGCCTTGCGGGCGTCCTCGATCGCGTCCATGAAGGCCCGCTCGTCGATCCCGCGCCGGGTGGAGGAGAAGGGGGTGATGGTCAGCTCCGCGTACCGCACCTGCTGCCGGGCCAGGTCGCGGGCCACCTCGTAGGTGAGCAGCCGGACGTCCTCGGGGGTGCGGATCAGGTCCACCACCGACAGATAGACCTCGATGAAGTGCGCGAAGTCCGTGAAGGTGAAGTAGTCGGCCAGGGCCTCGGGGTCGGTGGGGACCTTCGAGTCGGGGTGGCGGGCGGACAGCTCCGAGACGATGCGGGGGGAGGCGGAACCGACGTGGTGGACGTGCAGTTCGGCCTTGGGCAGTCCCGCGATGAAGGCGTGCAGCCCGCGGTCGGCGGTGCCGGTGGCGGGTACGGCGGTGTCGGTCAAGGGGTTCCTCCCCGGGAACGGCGCCCGCGGACCGCGGCGGCGGCCCGGGCGCGGTGATCGGCTGATCGGTGGCGCGGGTTCATCGTAGGCCCCGGGGCCGCGGTGTCCCGTGCGGCCCGTAGCATGACGGGACGTCCAGGAGAGGGGTCCCTTCACCATGTCCGACGAGGCGCCGCAGTCCACACCGGGGGAGCAGACCGCGCCCCTCCAGGAAACGGGCGCACCGGCTCCCGGGTACGGATCCGCGACTCCCCGGGACTCCCTGGGCCACCGGGTCTCCCTGGACAAGGAGACGGCACCGGCACCGGCCTCTGTGGCGTCCCCCGGGGACCGAATACCGGGACCGGCGGAACCCGGGGCGGAAGGGGCAGGGGCGGAGGGGACACCGGCTCCCGCGACGCCGGGAGCGGACCGGTCACCGGCGTCCGCGGCACCCGGAGCGGCCCAGGCGCGCCTCCACGACGCGCCCCCGGCCCCCGCCTCCGTGCACGACCAGCGGACCCTGACCTCGCTGCCGGCGACCCCGGAGCGGCCGGCGCCCGCCGCCGCCCCGCCCGCCCGCTGGGCCGGTCCCGCCGACGGAACCGCGGTCCCGGCCGCCGCGCCGCACGCCGTGCCGGCCCCGCCCGCCGCCCCGCAGCCGAACCCCTTCGCGCCCCCCGCGCCCACACCCCCGCGGCACCCCTTCGCCCCTTCCGGCCCGCACCAGGGCCCGCATTCCTTCGCGGCTCCCGGCCCGGACCCGTATCCCGCCCCGAATCCCTTCGCACCCCCTGCCGCCGGACCGGCGGCCCCGGCCCCGCATGTCTTCGGCCCGCCCGCGGGAGCGGAACCCGTGCCGCCGCCGCCCATCGCGCCCGACGGCCCGGGACAGGTGCCGTACGGCTACCCGGGCACCCTGCCCGCCTACGCCCACGCCCCGTACGCCGGTGCCCCCTACCCCGCCGGCAACGGCTACGGCTACGGCTGGTCCGGCACGCAGGCGCCGCCGAGCAACGGCATGGGGACGGCCTCCCTCGTGCTGGGCATCCTCGCGGACATCGGCTTCCTGGCGTGGCCGCTCGCCCTGGTGCTGGCCGTTCTGGCGATCATCTTCGGCGCGCTGGGCCGGGGGAAGGCGAAGCGGGGCGAGGCCACGAACCCCGGCGTGGCCCTGGCCGGCCTCATCTGCGGTGTGACGGGCGTCGTGCTGGTGCTGATCGTGTTCGCCGCCATCATCGCGGCGTTCGGCTGACCCCTCGCCGCCCGCCGGTCCGTCGCCGGCCCGGCCCCGTCGGCCGTCGGTCACCTGCCCCGTGCGCCTCCTGCCCTTGACCGTGCGGCCGTCGGTGACCCGCCCCAGGCTCCGTCAGTCCTTCGTGTCCGGTCCCGGTCCCGTAGGCCGTGGGTCACCTGCCCCGTCCGCCTCCTGCCTTTGACCGTGCGGCCGTCGGGTGACCCGCCCCAGGCTCCGTCAGTCCTTCGTGTCCGGTCCTGGTCCCGGCCCCGTCGGCCGTCGGTGTTCCGGCCGGCCGCGTGCCTTCGTCCGACGTGGCCGGTCCCGGGGAGCGGGCCTGCCTCCGTCGACCGCCCCGCCCCAGGCTCCGTCAGTCCTTCGTGTCCGGTCCCGGTCCCGTCGGCCGTCGGCGTTCCGGCCGGCCGCGTACCTTCGTCCGACGTGGCCGGTCCCGCCGGCCGGCCCAGGCGCCCGCCCGTCGCCGCCGCGGGCCGGTGTCTCAGCCCCCCGACCCCGCCAACCGCTCCCGTGCCTCCATCAGGGCGAAGCCGAGGAGGTTGAGCCCCTTCCACCGCTCCGGGTCCGACGCCGCCTCGTCGTCCGCGGCGAGGCCTATGCCCCAGACGCGGTCCACGGGGCTCGCCTCCACCAGCACGCGGTCCCCGGTGTTCACCAGGAACTGACCGAGGTCGGCGTGGGCGGCGAACTTGTGCACGCTGCCCTCGGCCACGATCCGGAACCGCTCCCGCTCCCAGGTCTCCTCGTCGAACCCGCGGACCAGCCGCCCCGCCTTCTTCGCCGCGGCGGGATGCTCCGCGGCCAGCACCCGGCGCTCCGTCTCCGCGTCCCCGAACAGCCGGGCCTTGGCGGCCATCATCCAGTGCTCCGCCGTCGCGTACTCCACGCCGTCCACCACGAACGGTGACGGCCACCACTGGCTCAGACAGCTCGCGCCGGTCCGCCCGTCCGGCCGCGGCCGGTGCCCCCAGAAGTGGAGGTACTTCGGCCGGGCCCCCGCCCGGACCTCCCTGATCAGGGATTCCACCCCGTCGGTCTTTCCCATGCACGCGAGTCTGGCACGCACCACTGACACTCCGTCCGTCCTTTCACCCCCCGACTCGACACCTGGTCGACAGATTCCGTCGCGTAACCAAAAGGCAACAACGGAATCACTTGTTGGTGCCCTACTGCTCTGTCAGGATCGGCACTCAATTCGAGCTGGAGCTACGTCACCACCCCCGGGACGGGGCGTCACGGCGGAGGAGAACGACATGCACAACCCGGGCACCGCCACCCCGGAACGATTCCCCGCCCAGGACCGGTTCGCGGACGGCGCGCAGTTCATCGCCGGCCGGCCGGCCAAGGGCACCTCGGGCCGCCACCACGCCGTGGTCGACCCCGCCACCGGCCGGGAGGCGTACCGCTACGAGCTGGCCGGCCCCGACGACGTGGACGCGGCCGTCGCCGCCGCGCGGGAGGCTTTCCCGGGCTGGGCCGCGGCCACCCCGGGCGAACGCGCGGAGGCGCTGCACCGGTTCGCCGCCGTGCTCGCCGAGCGCGCCGAGGACCTCGCCCGCGCCGAGTCCCTCCAGTGCGGCAAGCCGCTCAAGCTCACCCGGGAGTTCGACGTGCCGGGCACGGTCGACAACACCGCCTTCTTCGCGGGCGCCGCCCGGCACCTCCAGGGGCAGTCCGCCGGCGAGTACTCCGGGGACCACACGTCGTACGTCCGGCGCGAGCCCATCGGGGTGGTCGGTTCCATCGCGCCCTGGAACTACCCGCTCCAGATGGCCGCCTGGAAGATCCTCCCGGCCATCGCCGCGGGCAACACCATCGTGCTGAAGCCCGCCGAGATCACCCCGCTGACCTCGCTGATGTTCGCGCGGGCGGCCACGGACGCGGGCATCCCGGACGGGGTGGTCAACATCGTCACCGGGACCGGCAAGGAGGCCGGCGAGCACCTGGTCGGGCATCCGGACGTGGCGATGACCTCCTTCACCGGTTCCACCGCCGTCGGCCGGCGCGTCGCCGGGATCGCCACCGCCACCGTCAAGCGGCTGCACCTGGAGCTGGGCGGCAAGGCGCCCTTCGTGGTCTTCGACGACGCCGACCTGGAGGCCGCCGCGCACGGCGCGGTCGCGGGCTCGCTCATCAACAGCGGGCAGGACTGCACGGCCGCCACCCGCGCGTACGTGCAGCGTCCGCTGTACGAGGCGTTCGTGGAGCGGACCGCGGCACTCATGGAGACCGTGCGGCTCGGCGACCCGTTCGCCCCCGGCACCGACCTCGGGCCGCTGATCTCGCACGCCCAGCGCGACCGGGTGGCCGGCTTCGTGGACCGGGCGCGTGGCCACGCGCGCGTGGTCACCGGCGGCGAGGCACCCCAGGGGGACCTGCGGGACGGCGCCTACTACCGGCCCACCCTGATCGCGGACGCGGCCCAGGACAGCGAGATCGTCCAGTCGGAGATCTTCGGCCCGGTCCTGGTCGTGCTGCCCTTCGACACCGACGACGAGGGGCTGCGGCTGGCCAACGACACGCCGTACGGCCTGGCCGCCTCCGCGTGGACCGGCAACGTCTACCGTGCGAACCGGGCCACCCGGGAGATCAAGGCCGGCTGCGTCTGGGTCAACGACCACATCCCGATCATCAGCGAGATGCCGCACGGCGGCTACAAGGCGTCGGGCTTCGGCAAGGACATGTCGATGTACTCCTTCGAGGAGTACACGCAGGTCAAGCACGTCATGTTCGACAACACCGCGGTGGCCGCCAAGGACTGGCACCGCACCGTCTTCGGGGACCGCTAGAGACCGACCAGGCCACTGACCAGGCCGATCCCTCCCGAAAGGGCACCACGCGCATGGAGCAGTACGAGCCCGAACGCCTGACCCCGCCCCAAGCGGCCGCCCTGCGGCGCAGCCTGCGCGGCGGCCGGGCCGCCCTGACCCGCCGGTCGCTGCTGCGGGCCGCGACGGGCGGCGCGCTCGCGGCCGGCGGCCTCGGGACGCTCGCCGGCTGCGGGATCCCCGCGGCGGGCAGGAGCGAGGGCGGCACCTCCGCCGAGGACCGCTCGGCCACGGAGAAGGTGGTCAACTTCTCCAACTGGACCGAGTACCTGGACGTCGACGACAGCGGCAAGCACCACCCCACCCTGGAGACCTTCCGCGAGCGGACCGGCATCACCGTCCACTACACCGAGGACATCAACGACAACAACGAGTTCTTCGGCAAGATCAAACCCCAGCTCGCCGCCGGCCAGGACACCGGCCGGGACCTGATCGTCCTCACCGACTGGCTGGCCGCCCGGATGATCCGCCTCGGCTGGGTGCAGAAACTGGACCCCTCCCACCTGCCGCACGCCTACACCAACCTCTCGGCCCAGTTCCGCGACCCGGACTGGGACCCCGGGCGGGCGTACTCGTACCCCTGGCAGGGCATCTCCACCGTCATCGCCTTCAACAAGAAGGCACTGGACGGCATCGAGGTGCGCTCGGTCTCCGACCTGCTGGACAACCCGAAGCTCAAGGGACGCGTCGGCTTCCTGTCGGAGATGCGCGACAGCGTGGGCATGACCCTGCTCGACATGGGCAAGGACCCCGCGAAGTTCACCGACGACGACTACGACGCGGCCATCGCCCGCCTCCAGAAGGCCGTCGACAAGGGCCAGATCCGCCGCTTCACCGGCAACGACTACACCTCCGACCTGTCCAAGGGCGACTTCGCGGCCTGCGTCGCCTGGGCGGGTGACGTCGTCCAGCTCAAGTCGGACAACCCGCACATCGACTTCGTCATCCCCGACAGCGGCTATGTGACGTCGACCGACAACCTGTGCGTCCCCAACAAGGCCCGCCACAAGACGAACGCCGAACGGCTGATCGACTTCTACTACGAGCCGCGGCAGGCCGCCGCGCTCGCCGCGTACATCAACTACGTGACACCGGTCGACGGGGTGAAGCCCTACCTTGCGAAGATCGACCAGGACGCGGCGGACAATCCGCTGATCGTCCCCGACCAGGCCATGCAGGCCAAGTCCCATGCCTTCCGCTCCCTGAGCCAGAAGGAAGAGACGGCCTACGAAGGAAAGTTCGCGAAGCTCACAGGGGCGTGACGATGAAGACGACACCAGACAACAGCGGCGACGTCCGCCTCTCGGGAATCTCCAAGACCTACGGCTCCTTCACCGCCGTGCACCCGCTGGACCTGACCGTGCCGGAGGGCTCCTTCTTCGCCCTGCTCGGCGCCTCCGGCTGCGGCAAGACCACCACCCTGCGCATGATCGCCGGCCTGGAGGAGCCCACCACGGGCACCGTCCGGCTCGGCGACCAGGACGTCACCCGGCTGCCGCCGTACAAGCGGCCGGTGAACACGGTGTTCCAGTCCTACGCGCTCTTCCCGCACCTCGACATCTTCGAGAACGTCGCCTTCGGCCTGCGCCGGCGCGGCATCAAGAGCGTGAAGAAGCAGGTCGAGGAGATGCTGGAGCTGGTCCAGCTGGGCGAGCAGGCCCGCAAGAAGCCGCACCAGCTCTCCGGCGGCCAGCAGCAGCGGGTCGCCGTGGCCCGCGCCCTGATCAACCACCCCAGGGTGCTGCTGCTGGACGAGCCGCTCGGCGCCCTCGACCTGAAGCTGCGCCGCCAGATGCAGCTGGAGCTCAAGCGCATCCAGACCGAGGTCGGCATCACCTTCGTCCACGTCACGCACGACCAGGAGGAGGCCATGACCATGGCCGACACGGTCGCCGTGATGAACGGCGGCCGGGTCGAGCAGCTCGGCGCGCCGGCCGACCTGTACGAGAACCCGCGGACCACGTTCGTCGCGAACTTCCTCGGCACCTCCAACCTGATCGAGGCCGAGGTCGACACCCGCAGCGGCGACGACGTCGTGCTGAAGGCGGGCGACGGCAAGCTGGTGCTGCCCGGCGCCCGGTGTACCGCCCCGACGGCAGCCGGCGGCAAGGTGCTGGTCGGCATCCGCCCGGAGAAGATCTCGCTCACGCACGCCGACGACGCGGGGGAGATCCCGGCCGGCCGCAACCGGCTCACCGGGAAGATCGCCGACGCCAGCTTCATCGGCGTCTCCACGCAGTACGTCATCGACAGCCCGGTCTGCCCCGGCCTGTCGGTGTACGTGCAGAACGTCGAGCGCGACGGCCGGCTGGTGCCCGGCGCCGAGGTCGTCCTGCACTGGAGCCCGGCCCACACCTTCGCGCTGGACGCCGGCCAGGACATCGACGCGGGCACCGAGGAAGAGGTCGCCGCCTGATGTCCACGCTCACCGAGGCGCCCCCGCCGCTCAACCCCGCGGCACCCGAGGAGAAGCCCCCGCGCCGGCGCGGCCGGCTCACCCCGTACTGGCTGCTGCTGCCCGGCATGCTGTGGCTGATCGTCTTCTTCGCGCTGCCGATGGTCTACCAGGCCTCCACCTCCGTCCAGCAGGGCTCCCTGGAACAGGGCTACAAGGTCACCTGGCACTTCGCGACCTACTGGGACGCACTGTCCGCGTACTGGCCGCAGTTCCTGCGCTCCGTGTGCTACGCCGCCGCCGCGACCGTGCTGTGCCTGCTGCTCGGCTATCCGCTGGCCTACCTCATCGCCTTCCGGGCCGGCCGCTGGCGCAACCTGATCATGATCCTGGTGATAGCGCCGTTCTTCACCAGCTTCCTGATCCGCACCCTCGCCTGGAAGACGATCCTCGCCGACAACGGCCCGGTCGTGCACGCCCTGAACACCCTGCACGTCCTGGACCTCACCGGCTGGCTCGGCTGGACGGCCGGTGACCGGGTGCTGGCCACCCCGCTGGCCGTGGTGTGCGGGCTGACGTACAACTTCCTGCCGTTCATGATCCTGCCGCTGTACAGCTCGCTGGAGCGGATCGACGGCCGGCTGCACGAGGCGGCTGGCGACCTGTACGCCAGGCCCTGGACCACCTTCCGGAAGGTCACCTTCCCGCTGTCCATGCCGGGCGTGGTCTCCGGGACGCTGCTCACCTTCATCCCGGCCGCCGGCGACTACGTCAACGCCGAACTCCTCGGCTCCACCGACACCCGCATGATCGGCAACGTCATCCAGACGCAGTTCCTGCGCGTCCTGGACTACCCGACGGCCGCCGCCCTCTCCTTCATCCTCATGGCCGCCATCCTGGCCATGGTCACCTTCTACATCCGCCGGTCGGGGACGGAGGACCTGGTCTAGATGCCCTTCCTCAACTGGCTCAAGCGCCGGCTCGTCGTCATCGCCGGCCTGCTGACCCTCGCCTATCTGCTGCTGCCGAACGTCGTCGTCACGGTGTTCTCCTTCAACAAACCGAAGGGGCGCTTCAATTACGAATGGCAGCGGTTCTCCACGGACGCCTGGAAGGACCCGTGCGGGGTCGCCGACATGTGCGGCTCGCTGTCCCTCAGCCTCCAGATCGCCGTCTGGGCGACGGTCGGCGCCACGGTCCTCGGCACGATGATCTCCTTCGCGCTGGTCCGCTACCGCTTCCGCGCGCGCGGCGCCGTCAGCTCGCTGATCTTCCTGCCGATGGCGATGCCCGAGGTGGTCATGGCCGCCTCGCTGCTCACCCTGTTCCTCAACATGGGCGCCCAGCTGGGCTTCTGGACGATCCTGATCGCCCACATCATGTTCTGCCTGAGCTTCGTCGTCACCGCGGTCAAGGCGCGCGTGATGTCGATGGACCCGCGTCTGGAGGAGGCCGCCCGGGACCTGTACGCCGGTCCCGTGCAGACCTTCTGGCGGGTCACCCTGCCCATCGCGGCACCCGGGATCGCCGCGGGCGCGCTGCTGTCGTTCGCGCTCTCCTTCGACGATTTCATCATCACCAATTTCAACGCCGGCTCGACCGTCACCTTCCCGATGTTCGTCTGGGGCTCGGCGCAGCGCGGAACGCCCGTGCAGATCAATGTGATCGGTACCGCCATGTTCCTCCTCGCCGTCCTGTTCGTCCTGGTCGCGATGGCCGTCGGAAACCGCCGGAACAAGCAAAAGGCATAGGCCTCACAGGCCTTTTTCTCGGGCCTTCTCGGAAAGCCTCTGTAGGGAGTTGAAATCATGGCCCCAAGCGCCATGAGCCGTGGGAAAGACAACTGGATCGCCTCTCTCTCCGAAGCCCAGCCGGTCCCGTACTGGCTGGAAGACCCCGGCAAGCCGGCCGCCGAGCCCGCCCTCACCTCCGCCGAGACCTGCGACCTGCTGGTGATCGGCGGCGGCTACAGCGGACTGTGGACCGCGCTGAACGCCAAGGAGCGCGACCCCGGGCGCGATGTCGTCCTGCTGGAAGGCCGCGAGGTGGGCTGGGCCGCCTCCGGCCGCAACGGCGGCTTCTGCGCCGCCTCCCTCACCCACGGGCTGCCCAACGGCCTGACCCGCTGGCCCGGCGAGATCCACCGGCTGGAGGAGCTGGGCCGGCGCAACCTCGACGAGATCGAGGCCGCCGTCGCCCGGTACAACATCGACTGCGACTTCGAACGCACCGGCGAGATCGACGTGGCCACCGAGACCTACCAGGCCTGGGAGCTGAAGGACTGGCACCGGGAACTGGAGGAGAAGGGCCTCGCCGACGGCATCGAGTTCCTGGACGCCGACGCCGTGCGCGCCGAGGTGGACTCGCCCACCTTCCAGGCGGGCCTGTGGGACCGCCGGGGCGTGGCCATGCTGCACCCGGCCAAGCTCGCCTGGGGCCTGAAGCAGGCCTGTCTCCGGCTCGGGGTGCGGATCTACGAGCACACGCCCGCCCTCACCCTGAAGACCTACGGCGCCGGGATGGCCGTACGCACCCCGTACGGCGCCGTCCGCGCCCGCAAGGTCGCGCTCGGCACCAACATCTTCCCCAGCCTGGTGCGGCGCGTGCGCTCGTACACCGTCCCGGTCTACGACTACGCCCTGATGACCGAGCCGCTGACCGCCGGGCAGCTCGCCGCCGTCGGCTGGAAGAACCGGCAGGGCCTCGGGGACAGCGCCAACCAGTTCCATTACTTCCGGCTCTCCGCCGACAACCGCGTCCTGTGGGGCGGCTACGACGCCGTCTACCCGTACGGCGGCCGGGTGCGCGCCGAGTACGACGACCGGCCCGAGACGTACGCCAAGCTCGCCGGCCACTTCTTCACCTGCTTCCCGCAGCTGGAGGGCGTCCGCTTCACCCACGCCTGGGGCGGCGCGATCGACACCTGCTCCCGGTTCTCCGCGTTCTTCGGCACCGCCCACCAGGGCCGTGTGGCCTACGCGGCCGGTTACACGGGCCTCGGGGTCGGCGCCACCCGCTTCGGCGCGGACGTGATGCTGGACCTGCTGGACGGGGAGCGCACCGAGCGCACGGAGCTGGAGATGGTCCGCAAGAAGCCGCTGCCGTTCCCGCCCGAGCCGTTCGCCTGGACCGGGATCGCCCTCACCAAGTGGTCGCTGGCCCGCGCGGACGCGCACGGCGGCCGGCGGAACCTGTGGCTGCGGACGATGGACCGGCTGGGGCTGGGCTTCGACAGCTGATGTGACCCGGTTCACCCGGGCGGACCGGGCGAAGTCGCGTAATGCCCCGGGGCTGCCTCCCTCTCCCCTCGTGACGCATCCCGCGTCCACGAGAGAGAGGGAGGCTTTTTGATGACTGGGGCGAAGACGGCCGCCGGATGGCTGGCATCCGTCGCACCGGACCCCGAGGCCTGCCGCCGGCAGTGGGAGCGCAGCCCCCTGGGGGTCGCGCTGCTGCCCGCCGGCAAGGCCTGGGACGTCCTGTTCCTGCCGGGTGACCTCGGCTACCCGACCCTGGACGTGCTCTGCCGCCTGCTCGGCCGGCCCGGGCCGGTGCTCGCCGGCCCCGGCGACGACCGGCTCGGGTTCCTGGTGCCCCCGGGCACCGCGGCCCGCTGGCTCGGCACCGGCGTCCGCACCGCCGGGGCCGGCACCTGGATCGTCGTGCCGTATCCGGGCCGGCCGGCCCGGGGCGTGCGCTGGCTGGTGGAGCCGGACGGCTCCGGCACGCTGACCGACCCGGCGCTGCTGGAACTGGCGATGCACGAGGCGGCGGCGGAGCGGGCCCGGCGGGGTGAGGCGGACGGGTAACGCCCGGACACCTTGACAGCAGGATTGGTCTGGACCAAATTGTGTGCGCTCCCGCTCCTCCAACTCCCCCGACCCCGGAGGCCCTTGTGGAACGCGCCAGACGTCGCAGATCCGTCCTCGCCGCGCTCACGGCCGCAGTCCTGGCCGTGCCCGGTATCACCGCGCTCTCGTCGGCCGCCCGTGCGGCCGACGCGGACGTCGCCGTCAACGGCGGTTTCGAGTCCGGCCTGACCGGCTGGACCTGCACCGCCGGCACGACGGTGAACTCGCCCGTGCACAGCGGCACGTCCGCGCTCCAGGCCACCCCGGCCGGCGGCGACCACGCCCAGTGCTCCCAGACGGTGAGCGTCCAGCCGAACGCCCAGTACACCCTGTCCGGATACGTCCGCGGCTCCTACGTCTACCTGGGCGCGAGCGGCACCGGCACCACCGACGTCTCCACCTGGACCCAGTCCGCCCCCGACTGGCAGAAGCTCAGCACCACCTTCCGCACCGGCGCCACCACCACCAAGGTCACCGTCTACACCCACGGCTGGTACGGCACCGGCGCCTACCAGGCCGACGACATCAGCCTCGTCGGCCCCGGCGGCAGCGGCACCACCCAGCCGCCCGCCGCCCCGGCCGGCCTGAAGACCACCACCGTGACCTCCTCCTCCGTCGGCCTGACCTGGTCGGCGGTGAGCGGCGCGACGAGTTACGCGGTCTACCGCGACGGCGTCAAGGTCCAGACGGTGACCGGCACGTCGGCGACCGTCTCCGGACTCGCCGCCGCCACGGCGTACGCCTTCCAGGTCACCGCGGTGAACGAGGCCGGCGAGTCCGCGAAGTCCGCGGTCGTCACCGCCACGACCAGCCCCGGCACGGGCGGCGGCGGAGGCGGTGGCGGTTCCTCCGACCTGCCCGCCCACGCCCTCGTCGGCTATCTGCACGCCAGCTTCGCCAACGGCGCCGGCTACACCCGGCTCGCCGACGTCCCCGACAGCTGGGACGTCATCGACCTGGCCTTCGGTGAACCCACCTCGGTCACCTCGGGAGACATCCGCTTCAACCGCTGCCCGGTCACGGAGTGCCCGAACGTGGAGAGCGACGCCGAGTTCAAGGCGGCCGTCAAGGCCAAGCAGGCGGCCGGCAAGAAGGTGCTGATCTCCATCGGCGGCCAGAACGGCCAGGTCCAGCTGACCACCGCCGCGGCCCGCGACACCTTCGTCTCCTCGGTCTCGAACATCATCGACACCTACGGCCTCGACGGTCTCGACATCGACTTCGAGGGCCACTCGCTGTCCCTGAACACGGGCGACACGGACTTCAGGAACCCGACCACACCCGTGATCGTCAACCTGATCTCCGCGCTGAAGACCCTGAAGGCCAAGTACGGCGCCAAGTTCGTCCTGACCATGGCACCGGAGACGTTCTTCGTGCAGAACGGCTACCAGTACTACGGCACCGGCAAGTGGGGCGGCCAGGACCCGCGCTGCGGCGCCTACCTCCCGGTGATCCACGCCCTGCGCGACGACCTGACCCTGCTGCACGTCCAGGACTACAACTCGGGACCGATCATGGGCCTGGACAACCAGTACCACTCCATGGGCGGCGCCGACTTCCACATCGCCATGACCGACATGCTGCTCACCGGTTTCCCGGTCGCGGGCGACCAGAACAACGTCTTCCCGCCGCTGCGCCCCGACCAGGTCGCCATCGGCATGCCGGCGTCCACGAACGCGGGCAACGGCCACGTCTCCCCGGCCGAGGTGACCAAGACCCTGGACTGCCTCACGAAGAAGACGAACTGCGGCTCGTACCAGACCCACGGGACCTGGCCCGCCCTGCGCGGCCTGATGACCTGGTCGGTGAACTGGGACCGGTACGCGAACTGGGAGTTCCAGAAGAACTTCGACGCGTACTTCGGCTGACCACCCGGGCGAGGACGGCCAGCGGGACGGCGCCCAGGCACCAGCCGGCCACCACGTCCAGCGGCCAGTGGTAGCCGTGGCGGACCAGCCCGTAGGACACCCCGAGGACCAGGACCCCGCAGCCGGCCGCCAGCGCGCGGCGGGCCGCGGGGGAGCGGAGCCAGGGCAGCAGGAGCAGGGCCGCCGAGCCGTAGGCGACCAGCGCCGTCACGGTATGACCGGACGGGAAGTAGCCCGTAGCCGGGGGCACCGCCGGTGTCCCCGGCCGGCCGGTCCACTCCTTCAGCGGTACGACGACCGCCGGGACCAGCGCCAGCAGCACGGCGGCGGTCAGCGGCGGCAGCCACCAGCGCGGGACGCCCCGGGCCCGGCCGAGCCACAGGACCGCGGCGAGGACGACACCCAGCACCGGGACGGCGACCTGGGCGTTGCCGAGGTCGGAGAGGAACTGGGAGAACCCGTCCGGATGGACGAGGGCCCGGCTCACCTCGGCGTCCGGCCGCAGCAGCGGCCCGTCGGTGACGACCTGCCAGGTGATCAGGGCGAGGGCCGGCACCGCGAGGACCAGGAGAAGCATGGGCCAAGCTTCGCAGGTCCGCTCCTGCGGGGGCGCCGGGGGAGGAGGTCGGCCGCCCCGGAACAGGGGGGGTGGTTCCGAGGCGGCCGTCCGGACCGGAAATGCCGCGCGCCCCGGGGGGTTTGGGGCGGCGACCGTCCGATCGGTGAGGAGATCCCGGAGCCGTGAGGCACCGGATGTGTGCGCGAGGGCACGACCGGATCGAAGCTGGGGAGGCCTCGGCCCGGATCCGTCCACGGTTCCCCGTGGACGGGGTGTATCTCTCATCCGGACAGAACCTACGGCAGGCCGGGGCGGTTGGGCAGGCGGAATCCCGTCCCGCCATCCACCCCGCACACCTTCTTCACACGGCCTGCCGCAGGTACCGCCGCAGGTGCGGACCTCTCGGTCCGCCGCGCGGCTCAGATGCGCGCGAACGCCTGCTCGATGATGTCGAGACCCTCGTTCAGCAGGTCCTCGCCGATCACCAGCGGGGGCAGGAAGCGGAGCACGTTGCCGTAGGTGCCGCAGGTCAGCACCAGCAGGCCCTCGGCGTGGCAGGCCTTGGCGAGCGCGGCGGTGGCCTCCGGGTTCGGCTCCTTGGTGGCACGGTCCTTGACCAGCTCGATCGCGATCATCGCACCGCGGCCGCGCACGTCGCCGATGATGTCGAACTTCTCGGCCATGGCGGTGAGGCGGCCCTTCATGACCTCCTCGATGCGCTTCGCCCTGGCGTTGAGGTCCTGCTCCTTCATCGTCTCGATGGCACCGAGCGCACCGGCGCACGCGACCGGGTTGCCGCCGTAGGTGCCGCCGAGGCCGCCGGCGTGCGCGGCGTCCATGATCTCCGCGCGGCCGGTCACGGCGGCGAGCGGCAGACCGCCGGCGATGCCCTTGGCGGTCGTGATCAGGTCCGGGACGATGCCCTCGTCCTCGCACGCGAACCACTGACCGGTCCGGCAGAAACCGCTCTGGATCTCGTCGGCGACGAAGACGATCCCGTTGTCGGCGGCGAACTGGCGGATCGCGGGCAGGAAGCCCTTGGCGGGCTCGATGAAGCCGCCCTCGCCCAGCACCGGCTCGATGATGATCGCGGCGACGTTGTCCGGGCCGACCTGCTTGGTGATCTGCTCGATGGCCTGCTTGGCGGCCTCCGGGCCCGCGTTCTCCGGACCGGTCGGCCAGCGGTAGCCGTACGCCACCGGCACGCGGTAGACCTCGGGGGCGAACGGGCCGAAGCCGTGCTTGTACGGCATGTTCTTCGCGGTCAGCGCCATGGTCAGGTTGGTCCGGCCGTGGTAACCGTGGTCGAACACGACGACGGCCTGCCGCTTGGTGTAGGCACGGGCGATCTTGACGGCGTTCTCGACGGCCTCGGCGCCGGAGTTGAACAGCGCGGACTTCTTGGCGTGGTCGCCCGGGGTCAGCTCGGCGAGGGCCTCCGCGACCGCCACGTAGCCCTCGTAAGGGGTGACCATGAAACAGGTGTGGGTGAAGTCGGCGAGCTGGGCGCTCGCGCGGCGCACCACGGCCTCGGCGGAGGCGCCGACCGAGGTCACGGCGATACCGGAGCCGAAGTCGATGAGGCTGTTGCCGTCCACGTCCTCGATGACACCGCCGCCGGCGCGGGTGACGAAGACCGGCAGCGTGGAACCCACACCCTGGGCGACCACGGCGGTCCGGCGGGCCTGAAGCTCCTGCGACTTCGGGCCGGGGATGGCGGTGACGACGCGGCGCTCCTGCGGAAGTGCGGTCATGGGGGCTCCCTGATGATCTTGCGTACCGGGCGGTCCCGGGCGGTTCCGGGCGGTGCGTTTACGGACGCATACCTTCTTTTCTCGCAGGCTAAGACCGGTTTCGGGGGGTGGGCATGCTCCATGTGGGCGTTGTCGGCGCGTCCCCTTGTCCGCGGTGGACATAGCCCGCCCGGACGGCTGTGGCCCGCTTCGGCCGTGTAAGCGGTGAACTCCCCTGGCCGGGGCGTTAGATTGGCACGCCGACGGCAAACGCGACGGTGGACGCAATGGCGGACGGAACGGCTGGTCAGGGGGCAGGGGCGATGGACACCGACGGCACACGAGACGCACCACAAACGCCCGCGCCACCGGGGCCGCGGGGTGGGGGGGTGCCCGGGGGGACGGCGGCACCGTCGGGCGCGTCACCGTCGTACCGTGCCTCGGTCGTGCCACCGCGGCCGACGCGGGCTCCGGACATGCCGGGGACGGACAGCCCGCCGCCCCCCTACGCCCCACCCGCCGCGTCTCCCCGCTCACCCGTCGCGGACTGGCTCGACGAGCCACGGCCCGCGGTCGGTCCCGGTCTCTGGCGCTACGGCTACCGGCGGCCCAAGGCCGCGCGCCAGGAGCAGCGCCTGGCTCCCGTCACCGTCGTCGGCTTCTTCGTCCCCCTGGCGGCAGGGCTCTTTCTGTGGTCACTGTGGCGGCACGGCAGCATCCCGTATCAGTGGACCCTGCTGAAGCTCCTCACCCCCGACGACTGGTGGTGGGCCGGAACCACCTCGCCGAAGGGCTATCAGGGGGTCGAGGCCGTCACGGTGGCCGATGGCGTGGCCTTCGGCGTCATCGTCTTCGCCATGGCGCGCCTCGGCAGCTGGCCGGACATCATCCGGCACGTCGTCACCCGCCGTTCGCAGCCCGCGCGCGCCCTGATCGCGGCCCTGGGCGCGCTCATCGCGCTGGCCTTCGTCTTCCCTCATGCCTTCGGTGTCGGCTGGAACCCCCTGCCCGTCCAGGATCCGCTGTTCTCCCTCATCGTCCTGCTCACCGGGGACTACTCGGTCTTCGCGTCCGTGCCGTCCACGGCCACGCTGTACACGCTCATCACCTTGCTGGTGCTGTGGCCGTTCGCCCGGATCGGCGGTTGGTGGGCCCTCGCCAAAGAGGCGATCGCCGCGCGCACCCGGGCCAAGGAGGCCCAGGTCACCGAGCGGCCAGTGGTACGGCGGCCGTCCCACTGGCCCGAGCTGCGGGAAGCCGGTCAGCACCAGGCCGCGGACGTGCTGACCACCGAGCTGCACGCCGGCCGGATGAACGACGTGGACTGCGCGAGAGTCGGCCACATGTGGACCGTGGCCCGGGCTCGCGCGGGGCTCTCCTCCTTCGCCGCGACGGTGCTCCGCGACGGCGCCACCGCCTGGACCCATCCCTCCGGCGCCCGCGACCTGCCGGGCCGGTCCGCCCGGCACGATCTGCTGACCGGACAGGTCCGTATCGGGCAGTGGGCCGCCGGAGACCGCACCCCCAGCGCCTACGGCGGAGCCGGAGCGGCGCTCGGACCCGACACCCTCGGTACCTCTCTGCTGGCCGTGGGACCCCCTGGCTCAGGCAAGACACAGCACCTGATCCGGCCGGTCGTCGAGTCGCTGGGGCTGCAGGCCCTCGCCGGGCAGTGCGCGATTGTCGCTGTCTGCACGGCAGGCACCCCGCTCGGTCCCGACTCCGCCTACGACGTCGTCGTGCGCCTCGGAGACCCGGCCTCCGTGTACGACCTGGACCCCTACGCGGACTCCGTCGACCCGGACGAGGCCGCGGCCTTTCTGGCGGAGGGACTGGCGGGCGACCTGGACGCGGTCAGCGGGCAACGGTCCGTCACCGCCCTGGCCCAGCTCCTCGGCCCCTACCGGGCGGCGTACGGGCGCTTCCCGACGCTGCCGCGGCTCCGCGAACTGCTGGAAGCGAATCCTTCGGCCCTGGCCGAGCTGCGCGCCGCGCTCGAGGGGGATCAGCACCCCATGATGCGCCGCGAGCTCGACGCGCGGGCCCGGCAGGCCGGCGGTCCCGGCGATCCCGGCCCGGTTCTGGCCGACCGCCTGGCCGCGCTGGACCGGCCGGCGTTCGCCGGATTCTTCGGTGCCGACCAGGGGGAAGCCCGGCCGTTCTCGCTGCGCGCCATCGCACACCATCCCCTGCGGGTACGGATCGACCTCCCCGATCGCGGCTACGACGAGGCATCCCGGCTGATCACCCGGCTGCTCCTGGCACAGTTCGGAGCCGTGGTGACGCAGGGCGAACGGAACCACTTCGCCTGTCTGGTCCTGGACGATGCCACCGGCGCCGTCACGGCCGAATCCGTCCGCCGCATCCAGCGTCTGCGCTCCCGCAACGCAGGCGTGGTGCTCGCCCTGCGCACCGTCGGCGACGTGCCCGAGGCGCTGCACGGACCGCTGTACGCGGCCGTGGGCTGCCGCATGGCCTTCTCCGGAGTCACCACCTGGGACGGCAGCCGGTTCGCGGAAGCCTGGGGCACCCAGTGGGTGGAGACGCGTGACGTGGCCCAGCACACCGTCTTCGCGGACCAGCCCATGACCCGCGCGATCCATGCCCTGCGCAAACTGGTGACCGGAAAGGCGGTCACCACGGAGGCCGTCACCGTCCGTCAAGTGGAGCGGGAGCGCTGGTCCGCGTCCGAGTTGGCTCATGGGGTGCCGCCGGGGCATGCGGTGTTGTCGTTGACCACCGTGCGGGGGGAGCACGCGCCGCCGTTGCTGGTCGATCTGCGGGGGTGAGCGGTCGTACGGTGAGGCAGAATCGGGGTGGGCCGTTCATACACCGCGGCCAAAAGATCACCGGACCGTCTCACCGCGCCCGGATCCCCTCACCGTGAAGGCCCCATGCCCCCGACTCTCGCCTCGCTCGTCAACCACTCCGCGCTCAAGCTGACCGTGCGCGCGGGCGAGGACCACCTCGACGTGCCCGTCCGCTGGGCGCACGTCAGCGAGCTGGCCGACCCCGTGCCCTACATGGAGGGCGGCGAGCTGCTGCTGATCACCGCGCTCAAGCTGGACGCGGAGGACCGGGAGGCCATGCGGCGGTACGTGCGCCGGCTGGTCGGCGCCGGCGTCGTCGGGCTCGGGTTCGCCGTCGGCGTGAACTACGACGAGACGCCCCAGCCGCTCGTCGACGCCTGCGCCGAGGAGGGCCTGCCGCTGCTGGAGGTCCCCCGCCGCACCCCGTTCCTCGCCATCAGCAAGGCCGTCTCCGCGGCCATCGCCGCCGACCAGTACCGCGCCGTCACCGCCGGCTTCGCCGCCCAGCGCGAGCTGACCAGGCAGGCCCTCGGCGCCGGCCCCGAGGGCGTGCTCGGCGCGCTCGCCGCCCAGGTCGACGGCTGGGCGGCGCTCTACGACGCCTCGGGCGCCGTCGTCGCCGCCGCCCCGGAGTGGGCCGGCCGCCGCGCCGCCCGGCTCACCGCCGAGGTCGAGCGGCTGCGCGAGCGGCCCGCCCCCGCCTCCTCCGTGGTCGGCGGACCGGACCACGAGGACCGGGTGGAGCTGCACAGCCTCGGCACCGGCCGCCGCCCCCGCGCCGCACTCGCCGTGGGCACCGCCGCCGCCCTCGGCACCGCCGAGCGGTACGCCGTGCACTCCGCCATCGCCCTGCTCACCCTCACCACCGAACGCTCCCGCTCGCTGCACGCGGCCGAGCAGCGGGTGGGCACGGCGGTGCTGCGCATGCTGCTCGCCGGGGAACCGGACCACGCCCGGGCCGTCGCCGGCGATCTGTACGGCGCGCTGCTGGACGCACCGTTCCGGATGGTCGTCGCCGAGTCCGGGACCGGCCCGGCGGGCGAGCACCTCGGCGAACTCGCCGAGACCGTGGAGACCGCGGCGGCCCGGGCCGGGGAGGCCGTGCTGGTGGTGCCCGAGGGGGAGCGGCTGGTGGTGGTGGCCGCCGACGGGGGCGCCGCGGTGTCCGCGTGCACCGCGTACGCCGCCGCGCGGGAGACCGAGCGGGCGCGGCCGGAGCCGGGCCGGGCGGACGAGGACGGCCTGGTCGTGGGCCTCTCCGCGCCCACCGGGCCGACCGCGGCGTCGGCGGCGTACAAGCAGGCCGAACAGGCGCTGTCGGTGGCGCGGCGGCGGGGCCGGGTGTTCGTGGAGCACGAGCAGCTGGCGGCCGGGTCCGTGCTGCCGCTGCTGGCCGACGACGCGGTGAAGGCGTTCGCCGACGGGCTGCTGCGGGCGCTGCGCGAGCACGACGCCACCGGGCGCGGCGACCTGGTCGCCTCGCTGCGGGCCTGGCTGTCCCGGCACGGGCAGTGGGACGCCGCCGCGGCCGATCTGGGGGTCCACCGGCACACCCTGCGGTACCGGATGCGGCGGGTCGAGGAGATCCTCGGCCGCAGCCTGGACGATCCCGACGTCCGCATGGAGCTGTGGCTCGCCCTGAAGGCGACGGCGGCGGAGTGACCGACGGGTTCCCGCCCGGCCGGCCACCTCGCCAAACCGGCGCAGCCCCCGTCCCGACTGCTACGACTCGGACAAACGACCCTCGGCCGCCCCCGCCCTACCGTGGACCTCGCAAGCCAAGCACACCCCCAACGCGGAAGGGCCGGGACTCGTACATGACTTCCACCCATGCCTTCTGGCTCGCCGGCCGCCAGGTCACCGGCGAGGACACCTTCGACGTCACCTCCCCGTGGGACGGCCGGCTCGTCGCCTCGGTCAGCGTGCCGACCGAGGCGCAGGTCGAGGAGGCCGTGGCCGCCGCGTACGCCGTGCGGGACGAGTTCGCCGCCACCCCGGCGCACGTGCGCGCCGCCGCCCTGGACCACGTCAGCAAGCGGCTGGCCGAGCGCACCGAGGAGATCGCCCAGCTGATCTCCGCCGAGAACGGCAAGCCGATCAAGTGGGCCCGGGGCGAGGTCGGCCGCGCGGTCTCGGTGTTCCGGTTCGCCGCCGAGGAGGCCCGCCGGTTCAACGGCGGCGAGGCCCAGCGGCTCGACACGGACGCCGGCGGCCAGGGCCGGCTGGCGCTCACCCGCCGCTTCCCCAAGGGTGTCGTGCTCGGCATCGCGCCGTTCAACTTCCCGCTGAACCTGTGCGCCCACAAGGTCGCCCCGGCCATCGCCGCCGGTGCCCCGATCATCCTGAAGCCGGCCCCGGCCACCCCGCTGTCCGGCCTGATCCTCGGTGACCTGCTCGCCGAGACCGAGCTGCCGGCCGGCTCCTGGTCGATCCTGCCGGTCCCGAACGACCGCATGCCCGCCCTGGTCCAGGACGAGCGCCTGCCGGTCATCTCCTTCACCGGGTCCGACAAGGTCGGCTACGCGATCATGGACTCGGTGCCGCGCAAGCACTGCACGCTGGAGCTGGGCGGCAACGGCGCCGCGGTCGTCCTCGGCGACTTCTCCTCCGACGCCGACCTGGACTGGGCCGCGACCCGCATCGCGACCTTCTCCAACTACCAGGGCGGCCAGTCCTGCATCTCGGTGCAGCGGGTGATCGCCGACGCGTCCGTGTACGACCGGCTGCTGCCGCGCATCGTCGCCGCCGTCGAGGCCCAGGTCACCGGCGACCCGTCCGACCCGAAGACCGATGTCGGCCCGCTGGTCAGTCAGGACGCCGCCAAGCGGGTGGAGTCCTGGGTGGACGAGGCGGTCGCGGCCGGCGCCACCCTGCTCACCGGCGGCAAGCGGGACGGCGCCTCCTACGCGCCGACCGTCCTCGCCGACGTGCCGGCGGACGTCACGATCGCCTGCGAGGAGGTCTTCGGCCCCGTCCTCACCGTGCGCAAGGTGGACGGAGAGGAGGAGGCGTTCGCCGCGGTCAACGACTCCAAGTTCGGCCTCCAGGCGGGCGTGTTCACCCACGACCTCCAGGTCGCCTTCCGCGCCCACCGCGCCCTCGAGGTCGGCGGCGTGGTGATCGGTGACGTCCCGTCCTACCGCGCCGACCAGATGCCCTACGGCGGCGCCAAGCAGTCCGGCGTGGGCCGCGAAGGCGTCCGGTACGCGATGGAGGACTACACCTACGAGCGCGTCCTGGTCCTGACCGGTCTCGCGCTCTGACCTGCCACGGACAGGTCAGAAACAGAACGGCCGCAGCCCACTGTGCGGGGGCTGCGGCCGTTCCTTCTTGACGCCTCTGAGCCGGCAGGACAGTCCGATTTCGAAGCTTTCCCGGTTCGGCTGGGAACACCGCGAGAACACGCCGCCGTCTTCCCCGGCGTGGCAGGCGTCGTTCCCAGGGAGAACAGGGAGCCATCCGCGCCGCGCACGTCTGTCATCGGCCGAGACGAATAGCGCGGCCGGGATGCCGAGGGCCGCGACGCCAACCGCTGCTGGCTTGGCGGTACGTGCGACGTTGCGCGCCACGGCGGCGGCGTTCGGCAGAAGCGCCTGCCCTTCCGGTACGCGTCCCGGCCCCGGTCCGCTGTGGCACCCGTGCGCAGGCCGTGTGTGCCCGGCCGCCAGGCACCCTGTTAACGGGAACCGTTTTCAGATAGTCTGCGCCCGGACCGCCGATCCGAAGGGCCCCGGCGTCGCTGCCTTCCGGTGCCGGGGCCCTTCCTGGCGGCGGCCCCTCCGGACCCTCAACCGGAGAAGCCGATGTGCGCGAGCCGGACGGGGCCGCGCAGTTGGAGGCGGACGTCGTGGACGCCCGCGGCGGTGAGGCCGGCCGAGAGGGCGGTGTAGGCGTACGGACCCGCCGTGGGGGAGTCCAGGGTGAGTGCCGCCAGCGCCGGTCCGGCGTCCAGGGAGATCTCCACGGTGCCCTCGCCCGCCACCCGTACCGTCACCGCGCGTACGCCGGTGCCGAAGTCGCAAGCCTGGTAGACCAGTTCGGCCGTCGTGCCGTGGGCCGGGGTCACCGCGTCACCCGCCGTCTTCGTGCGGTCCACGAGCGCGGCGCCGGACTGCTCGTCGAAGTCCGCGGCCGGCAGGCCGTGTTCGCGCACCGTGCGCGGGGCCGGCGGCTCGCCGTCGAGGTGCACGGTCGTCCGCAGCCGCACATCCTCGCTGGACGCGCCCAGTAGCAGTTCGTACGGGCCCTCCTCCAGCCGCCACGCGCCCCGCCGCACGTCCCAGAACTCCAGTGCCGACAACGGGACTTCGAAGGAGACGGCGGCCGTCTCGCCGGGGGCGAGCGTGATTCTGCGGTGCGCCAGCAGCTCCCGGCGCGGGCGGGGTACCGACGCCTGGACCGCCCGGCCGTAGAGCTGGACCACCTCGTCCGCCGGACGGTCCCCGGTGTGGGTGACCGTGCAGTCCACCAGCACCGAGCCGTCCGTCACCCGGGCGGTCAGGCCGGCGTAGGCGAAGGACGCGTACGACAGGCCGTGGCCGAAGGGGAAGAGGGGGGTGCCCTCGAAGTACAGGTACGTCTGGCGGCTGCCGATCATGTCGTAGTCGAGCAGGTCGGGCAGGTCGGCGTCGGCGGCGTACCAGGTCTGGGGCAGCCGGCCGGCCGGGGAGACGTCACCGGCCAGCACCCGGGCCAGGGCCGTGCCCGCCGCCTGCCCGCCGTGCGCCGTCCAGAGCACGGCCGGCAGCCGGTCCGCGTCGACCGCGTACGGGTACGCCGACACCAGTGCCAGCACCGTGCGCGGGTTGGCGGCGCGGGCCGCGTGCAGCAGCCGCCGCTGGTGCCCGGGCAGCAGCAGTGTCGTACGGTCCTCGGTCTCCCGGCCGTTGATGTGCGGGTCGTTGCCCGCCACCACCACGACCACGTCGGCCCCGGCCGCCACCCGGGCCACAGCGTCCTCGCCCCGCTCGACCGTGACCACCTCGAAGACATCGCCCTCCTCGGCAACCTTCACGCCGTCGGCGGCGACCCGTACATGGCGGCCCGTGCCCAGGTGCCTGAGGAGGTGACCACCGGCGTGCGGTTCCAGGCGGAACGTCTCCTGCACGACCCAGCCGCCGGGCTGGTCGGCGGAGGCGCGGACGAAGCCGTCCTCGGCCACCGAGAGGTACCGGCCGTCGGGGGCGCGCAGGGTGAGCACCCCCTCGCCCCAGTCGACCAGCGCGAACTCGCTGCCGGTCGCGTCGGCGGTGAGCGGCGGCAGATCGGTGCGCCCGGACAGCAGCGCCGGGTCCAGCGCGCCCTCGGCGCCGCGCGCCCGGTCCGGGGCCTGGGCCGCCGGCACCGCCAGGAACGCGCCGGCCGCCGTCCGCAGCCGGATGCGGTCCACGCCCTCCGCGAACTCCACCCGCTGCGCGCCGAACCGCTCGTACAGGCCCTCCAGCGGGGTGGAGCGGTGCAGCAGGCTGCCGCTGTACCAGTCGAGCTTGCACTCGTCGGCGAGCGGCCCGACGACCGCGATCCGGGTGTCCGGGGCCAGCGGCAGCAGGTCGCCGTCGTTCTTCAGCAGGACGATCGCCTGCTCGGCGGCCTCCTGGGCGAGCGCCCGGTGCGCCGGGGTGTCGAAGGCGCCGGTGGCCGCGTGCGGGTCGTGGCCCGGGTCGAACTCGCCGAGCCGGAACCGGACGGAGAGCTGGCGGCGCACGGCAGCGTCGATGTCCGCCTCCGTCAACAGCCCCTGCTCCAGCGCCCCCTTGATCCGCGCGGTGATCAGCGAGCCGTCCGTGCCGTGGTCGGTGAAACTGTCCACACCGGCCAGCAGGGCCGCCGCGGTGGCCTCCTCGTGGGTGTCGAAGTAGTGCTCCGCGTCGACCAGGTTGGACGGCGCGCCCGCGTCCGAGCAGACCAGCAGCTCCTCGTCGGTCCAGGTGCGCAGGTGCTCGCGCAGATACGGGGAGACGTGGTTGGGGCGGCCGTTGACCAGGTTGTAGGCCGGCATCACCCCGGCCACCGCGCCCGCCTCCACCGTCTCCCGGAACGCCCGCAGGTCGTACTCGTGCAGCACGCGCGGGCGCACGGAGGCCGACGAAGTCGCCCGGTCCGTCTCGTTGTTGTGCGCCAGCCAGTGCTTGAGCACGGGCGCGGTACGCCAGTACAGCGGGTGGTCGCCGCGCAGTCCCCGGGTGTACGCCGTGGCGATGGCGCTGGTCAGCTTGGGGTCCTCCGCGTAGCCCTCCTCGTTGCGGCCCCACAGCGGGTGGCGCAGCAGGTTGACCGTGGGGGCCCAGATGTTCAGGCCGACGCGGTCGTCCCGGGCGCGCATCGCGCGGACCTCCTTGCCGACCGCCTCGCCGACCCGCCGGACCAGCTCCGGGTTCCAGGTCGCGCCGAGGCCGACGGCCTGCGGGAACACGGTCGCCGGGCCCATCCACGCCACCCCGTGCAGCGCCTCCTGGCCGGTGCGCCAGGCGGCCACGCCGAGGCGCTCCACGGCGGGCGCGAACTGGTGCAGGAAGGAGATCCTCTCGTCCAGGGTGAGCCGCGCCAGCAGATCGTCGACGCGCTTCGCGAACGGCAGCCGCGGATCACGGAAGGGCGGGGTGGGCGGCGAGTCAACGGTCACGAGTGGGTCCCCTTGCGCATGGAGCGGCTGACGCTTTCGAAGCGCTTCGATGCTCGGGGCGCGGCAGCC
Organism: Streptomyces sp. NPDC038707; assembly: GCF_040636485.1. NCBI lineage: Bacteria > Bacillati > Actinomycetota > Actinomycetes > Kitasatosporales > Streptomycetaceae > Streptomyces > Streptomyces sp. NPDC038707. The sequence continues at coordinate 75,141 of NZ_JBEZUP010000011.1, read as the reverse complement.
GGGGTGTCAAGATGCCGGTACGAAACAGGGCCGACCGTTCCCGGACGCTACGAGGCGCGCGTCGGGCCGCCGGAAGGGCGCTGGGCGGCGCAACTTGGGATCGGCCCTTGTGCGCCCCCAAGTGTTCACTTAACCTCGCAGCAACATCGAAGCGCTTCGACTGCTGCTCACGCACACCCGCGCTTCCGCTCAGCCGATCCACTCGAGACACCGCAACCGACGGCCCACCGCCGGGTGTCCTGGTGCGCCATGAAGGGTTGACGCAATGACGCCGAACGCCGCCTCCCCCGCCCCCAGCAGGAGAAGCTTCCTCGCCTCCACCGCGGTCGCCACCGCGGCGGTGGCCGGCGGACTCCCGCTGCTCACCGCCTGCGGCGGCGGGCAGGAGGGCCGCAAGGAAGGCACCACCTCGGGCAAGGCGGCCCGGAAGATCCTCCCCGCCTACGTGGCTTCGAGCGTCGTCGCCCCGGACATCCCCGCGAAGAACGGCTCCTCGGCCGGTTTCACCAAGGCCGTCTCACCGGACCGGCTCACGACCTCGGTGCCGAAGAAGCTCGGCAGCGGCGGCGAGCTGACGATCATGGCACCGCTGTGGGGCACCCCGCCGGACAACGGCAACCCGTACTACAAGGCCATGAACGAGGCCATCGGTGTCGAGACCAGGTGGCAGAACCAGGACGGCAACACCTACGACGAGAAGCTCGGCGCGATCCTCGCCTCCAGCGACATCCCGGACGTCGTGGTCGTCCCCGGCTGGAACCTGATGGGCAAGATCCCCAGCGCGGTCAACGCCAAGTTCGCCGACCTCGGCCCCTACCTGTCCGGCGACAAGGTCAAGGACTACCCGAACCTCGCCGCCGTCCCCACCGACGCCTGGCAGCGCTGCATCTTCGGCGGCCTGCTGCGGGCGGTCCCGCTGCCCGCCCCCTACGTCACCAACATCGCGCCCTTCTACCGCAAGGACGTCTTCGACCGGCGCGGCTGGCAGCCCCCGAAGACCACCGACGAGTTCCTCGCCTGGGCGAAGGAGGCCACCGACGCCAAGGGCGGGGTGTGGGCCTGCTCCGACATGAAGTGGACCGCGTTCAACGCCTTCGGCGTCCTCAACGGCAGCGACAAGGCGCTCTGGTGGAACCTCCAGGGCGGCAAGCTGGTCAACCGCCTCGAGACCGAGGAGTACCTCGAAGCCCTGGAGTGGGCCCGCAAGCTGTTCGCCGCCGGAGTGGTCCACCCCGACGACAGGGCCGGCAAGACCACCAACCCGGCCGGCACCCGGTTCGGCGCCGGAAAGCTCCTCGTCTACAACAACGACCTGTCCGACTGGTTCGGCAAGACCTCCGAACAGCACGCCCAGAACCCGGACTTCGAGATGGCCGCGATGGACATCTTCACCCACGACGGCGAAGACCCCCTGCTGTGGGCCGTCCAGCCCTGCAACATCTTCACCTTCGTGAACAAGAAGGCGTCGGAGCAGAAGATCAAGGACTTCCTCGCCATCGCCAACTTCTGCGCCGCCCCCTACGGCACCAAGGAGCGCCTGCTCGCCGAGTACGGCGTCGAGGGCACCGACTTCACCCTGGCCAAGGGCGTGCCCACCAAGACCACCAAGGGTGTCAACGAGGTCCTGGGCGCCTTCGACTACACCGGCAAGCCCGCCGCCTACGTCGCCCACCCCGACTTCCCCGAGGTCACCCGGGGCATGGTCGAGTGGCAGCAGCGCATGGGCGCCTTCACCAAGAAGTCCTCCTTCTACGGCCTGACGATCACCGAACCCAGCCGCTGGTCCAACCTCGCCGACGACTTCGAGCAGCTGGAGGACGACGTCGTACGCGGCCGCAAGAAGATCGGCGACGTGCAGCAGGCGGTCTCCGAGTGGAAGAAGCAGGGCGGCGACGACCTGCGTGACTGGTACCGCAACCTGCTCGACTCCACCGGTTCGGCGCAGTGACCAGTACCGCGCCCCGCAGCCGGGCCGGGACGAAGCGGGAACCGGTGGCGTCCGGCGGCGCCACCGGCCGCCGGGAGCGCACCCGGGGACTCGGCCTGCGCACCAGACTGCGGCGCGACCGCACCCTGATCCTGATGGTCCTCCCCGTGGTGCTGCTGCTCCTGGTCTTCAACTACGTCCCGATCCTCGGCAACATCATCGCCTTCCAGGACTACGACCCCTACCTCAGCGACAACGGCTTCGTCGCCGTCTTCCAGAGCCCCTGGGTCGGCCTGGAACAGTTCCGACGGGTCTTCGAGGACGCCGAGTTCTGGCACGCCGTGCAGAACACGTTCGTCCTGTTCTTCCTCCAGCTGGTGCTGTTCTTCCCGATCCCGATCGCGCTGGCCCTGCTCATCAACAGCGTGATCCGGCCCCGGGTCCGCGCGGTCGCCCAGGCGATCATGTATCTGCCGCACTTCTTCTCCTGGGTGCTGGTCGTCACCGTCTTCCAGCAGATCTTCGGCGGCGCCGGCGTCCTCGCGCAGACCCTGCGCGAACACGGGCACGCGGGCTTCGACATCATGACCGACCCGTCGGTCTTCAAGTACCTGGTGACGGCCCAGATGGTCTGGAAGGACGCCGGCTGGGGCATCATCGTCTTCCTCGCGGCCCTCGCCGCCGTCTCCCACGACCTGTACGAGGCCGCCGCGATGGACGGCGCCGGGCGCTGGCGCCGCATGTGGCACATCACGCTGCCCGCGCTGCGGCCGGTGATCGCCCTGCTGCTGGTGCTGCGCGTCGGCGACGCCCTCACCGTCGGCTTCGAGCAGTTCCTGCTCCAGCGGCAGGCGGTCGGCCCGGACGCCTCCGAGGTGCTCGACACGTACGTGTGGTGGAACGGCATCCGCAACCAGGACTTCAGCTACGCGGCGGCGGCCGGCCTGATCAAGGGCGTCGTCGGACTGACCCTCGTCCTCGTGGCGAACAAGGTGGCCCACCTGATGGGCGAGCAGGGGGTGTACGAGAAGTGAGCGCCGTGGTCGACCGGCCGGCGCCGGAGGGCGTGCGCGAGCGGAACCGGTGGGCGGCGCCGCCCCGGCCGGCCTGGGAGGAGGAGCCGGCGAAGACCGGGCTGGCGGCGAAGGGGCTGGTCCTCGGGATCGCGTGCTTCGCCGTGCTCTTTCCGCTGTGGATCGTGATCGTCACCAGCCTGTCCCCGAAGAAGGTCATCGACGACACCGGCGGGCTCGTGGTCATCCCCAAGGGCATCACGTTCGTCGCCTACCAGGAACTGCTCGGCGGCGGCCAGGTGCAGCGGGCCGCGCTGGTCAGCGTCGGGGTGACCCTCGTCGGCACGCTGTTCAGCATGACGGTGTCGGTGCTGTGTGCCTACGGCCTGTCCCGCCGGGGCTCGCTGGGCCACCGCTGGATCCTGATGACGCTGCTCGCCACGATGTTCTTCGGCGCCGGGCTGATCCCGACGTACCTGCTGGTACAGGCGCTCGGCCTCACCGACACCTACCTGGCGCTGATCCTGCCGAGCGCGGTGAGCGTGTTCAACATCCTCGTGCTGCGCGGGTTCTTCATGGGCATCTCGCCCGAACTCATCGACAGCGCGCGGATCGACGGGGCGGGGGACTGGCGGATCCTGTGGCGGATCGTGCTGCCGCTGTCCCGGGCGGTGCTCGCGGTGATCACGCTGTTCTACGCGGTCGGGTACTGGAGCGCCTGGTTCAACGCGTCGATCTACCTGACCGACCAGAAGAAGATGCCGCTGCAGAACGTGATGATCCAGCTGGTGCAGAAGCAGGAACGGCCGGTGGGGCTGTCGGCCCAGATCAACACCGGTCAACTGTCGCCCCTGGCCATCCAGATGGCGGTCATGGTGCTCGCCCTGGTGCCGGTGGCCGTCCTCTCGCCGTTCGTCCAGAAGCATTTCCGCAAGGGGATGCTGACGGGAGCGGTGAAGGGGTGACCGGGGCGCCCGTCCAAAGGGGCGGTGCGGATCGTCGGCGACCGCGGGTGCGTACGGGTTGCTCGCGCAGTTCCCCGCGCCCCTGACGGGGCACGGCCCCGCCCCCCCGCACAGCTGCCGGCAGTCGTGCCGCTGGAGGCGGCACGGGTGGGCGCAGCGGCACCCCGCACGCGCGGGCAAGCGTCCCCACCCCCACCCGCCCCCCGTACCGAGACTCCCCTCCCGAGGTGCCCCATGCCCACCCGCAGAACCGTCCTCGCAGGAACGGCAGCCGCCGCCGCACTGGCGGGCATGCCCGCCCGAGTACACGCGGCCGGAGCCGAGAAGGCCGCCCCCGCCTACCGCTGGCGCACCGCGGTCGTCGGCGGTACCGGATTCGTCACCGGCCTCCTCTTCCACCCCACCGCCCCGGGCCTCGCCTACGCCCGCACCGACATCGGCGGCGCCTACCGCTGGGACCGGGACACCGACCGCTGGACCCCCCTGACCGACCACCTCGGCTGGGACGACTGGAACCTGCTCGGCGTGGAGGCCCTGGCCGTGGACCCGGCCCACCCCGACCGGCTGTACCTGGCCCTCGGCACGTACGCCCAGCCCTGGGCCGGCAACGGAGCCCTCCTGCGCTCCGAGGACCGCGGCCGCACCTGGCGCCGTAGCGGCCTCCCCGTCCCGCTCGGCGCCAACGAGGACGGCCGCGGCACCGGTGAACGGCTCCTCGTCGACCCCCGCGACAGCGACACCCTGTGGCTGGGCACCCGCCACGACGGGCTGCTCAAGTCCACCGACCGGGGCGCGAGTTGGCAGCAGCAGACCGGGTTCCCGGGCACCCCGAGCGGCACCGGTCAAGGCGTCACCCTGCTCGTCGCCGCCGGCCGTACCCTCTACGCCGGCTGGGGCGACGGCGACGGCACGGGCGCGCACCCGAACCTGTACCGGACCACCGACGGCACCAGCTGGGAACCCGTCCCCGGACAGCCCGGCGGCGCCTCCGCCAAGGTCCCCGTCCGCGCCGCCCACGACGCCCGCGCCCTGTACGTCACGTACGCCGACACGCCCGGCCCGAACGGGCAGACCACCGGCAGTGTGCACAAGCTGGACACGGCCACCGGTGCCTGGACCGATGTCACCCCGGTCGTCCCGGGCGGTACCGACACCTTCGGCTACGGCGGGGTCGCCGTGGCCTCCCGTCGCCCGGGCACGGTCGTGGTGTCCACCAACAACCGCTGGTCGGCGGTCGACACCCTGTACCGCAGCATCGACGGGGGCCGCAGCTGGGTGTCCCTGAAGGACACCGCCGTCCTCGACGTGTCCGAGACGCCCTACCTCGACTGGGGTGCGGAGAAGCCGAAGTTCGGATGGTGGATCCAGGCCGTGGCCGTGGACCCGTACGACAGCGCGCACCTCCTCTACGGCACCGGGGCCACCGTCTACGGCACCCGCGACCTCGTCCACTGGGCACCCCGGGTCCGCGGCCTGGAGGAGACCTCGGTCCGGCAGCTGATCTCACCGCCCACCGGCCCGGCCCCGCTGATCAGCGGCAACGGGGACATCGGCGTGCTGTACCACGAGCGGCTGACCGCCTCCCCGAAACCCGGCATGGCCACCAACCCGGTCTTCGGCACGGCGACCGGTCTCGCGCTCGCCGCGGCGAAACCGTCGTACGTCGTGCGCACCGGCTGGGGCGACCACGGCAACGGCGCCTTCTCCACCGACGGCGGACGCACCTGGGCGCCCTTCCCGGCCCAGCCCGCCCTCGCCGAGGACGCCCCCGGACCGATCGCCGTCAGCGCCGACGGCAGCGTGCTGCTGTGGACCTTCGTGCACGGGGACGGGACCGGGTACCCCGCTCACCGCTCGGCGGACGACGGGCGCACCTGGACCGAGGTGCCGTCCTTCCCCAAGGGCGCCACCCCGGTCGCCGACCCCGTCGACCCGGCCGTCTTCCACGCCTACGACACCGGCACCGGGACCCTGTACGGCAGTACCGACCACGGCCGCACGTTCACTCCCCGGTCCGCGCACCTCCCCTCCGGCGACAGCCAGTTCCAGCTCGCCGCGGCGCCGGGGCGGACGGGTGACCTGTGGGTGAGCGCCAAGGAGAACGGGCTGTACCGGTCCACCGACGCGGGGGCGGGCTTCACCAGGGTGGCCGGGGTCCGGGCCGCGTACACCCTCGGGTTCGGCAAGCCCGCCCCCGGCGCCCGCTACCCGGCGCTCTACCAGGTGGGCGCGCTCACCGGCTCCGGCGTGGCCGTCCTGCGCTCCGACGACGAGGGCCGCACCTGGGTCCGTGTCAACGACGACGCCCACCAGTGGGGCTGGACCGGGCAGGCGATCACCGGGGACCCGCGCCGGTACGGCAGGGTCTACCTCGCCACCAACGGGCGGGGCATCCAGTACGGGGAGCCCGCATGAGGCCGGACCTCGCCCATGTCACCCGGGGCCGCCTCCTCTTCGGCGGCGACTACAACCCCGAGCAGTGGCCGGAGGAGACCTGGCACGAGGACGCCCGGCTGATGCGGGAGGCCGGCGTCAACTCCGCCACGGTGGGCGTCTTCTCCTGGTCGCGGCTCGAACCGGAGCCGGGCGCCCGGGAGTTCGGCTGGCTCGACCGGCTGATGGACCTCCTGCACGAGCACGGCATCGGGGTCGTCCTCGCCACGCCCACCTCCTCCCCGCCGCCCTGGATGGGCCGGCTGCACCCGGACACCCTGCCCCGGGACGCCGACGGCCGGATCGAATGGTGGGGCGGCCGGCAGCACTTCTCGCACTCCAGCGCCACCTACCGCCGGTACGCCGCCGCCATCACCGAGGACCTGGCCGCCCGGTACGCCGGCCACCCGGCGCTGACCATGTGGCACATCAACAACGAGTACTGCACCTTCGACCACGGCGACGAGGCCGCCGCCGCCTTCCGCCGCTGGCTGCGGGAGAAGTACGGCACCCTCGACGCCCTCAACTCGGCCTGGGGCACCGCCTTCTGGAGCCAGGGCTACGACACCTGGGACGGCATCCTGCCGCCGCGCCGCCCGCACTACATGAGGAACCCCGGCCAGGTGCTGGACTTCCGGCGGTTCACCTCCGACATGCTCCTGGAGTGCTGCACCGCCGAGCGGGACATCGTCCGCCGGCACACCCCGCACCTGCCGGTGACCACCAACTTCATGCCACTGTGGACCGGACAGGACGGCTGGCGCTGGGCCCGCGAGGAGGACGTCGTCTCCGTCGACCTGTACCCCGACCCGCGCGACCCGCTCGGCGCCCAGCGCGGCGCGCTGGTGCAGGACCTCACCCGGTCGCAGGCGCGCGGCCCGTGGATGCTGATGGAACAGGCGGCCGGGCCGGTCAACTGGCGCGGGGTCAACCACCCCAAGCCGCGCGGACTGAACCGGCTGTGGTCCTTCCAGGCCGTCGCCCGGGGAGCCGACGCCGTCTGCTACTTCCAGTGGCGCCAGTCCCGGCAGGGCGCCGAGAAGTTCCACTCCGGGATGCTCAGCCACGCCGGGCCCGAGGGGCGCACGTTCCAGGAGGTCAAGCAGCTCGGCGCCGACCTGGCCCGGATCGCGGACCAGGTGTCCGGTACCCGGAGCACCGCCGACGTGGCGATCCTGCACGACTGGCACTCCTGGTGGGCCGGCGACCACGAAGGGCGGCTGTCGACGCTGGTCGACTACCCCGAGGTGCTCACCGCCTGGCACCGCGCCCTGTGGGAGGCCCACCTCACCGCCGACTTCGCCCACCCGGAGGACGACCTGTCCGGGTACCGGCTCGTCGTCGCCCCGCAGTCGTACCTGCTCACCGACTCCGCCCTCGCCAACCTCCTCGCGTACACCGCCGGCGGCGGGACCCTCGTCTGCGGCTTCCTCACCGGCGTCGTCGACGAGGACGACCGCATCCGCCCCGGCGGCATGGACGCCCGGCTGCGCGAGCTGTTCGGGATCCGCACCCTGCACGAGTGGTGGCCGCTGGAGGCGGGGGAGACCGTCGCGTGCGAGGGGTTCCGCGGCACGCTGTGGTCGGAGGAGATCGAGCCGGAGCCCGGGGCCGCCGAGACCGTGCCCTACCGGGGCGGCGAACTCGACGGGCTGCCCGCCGTGCTGCGCCGGGACCGCGCCTGGTACCTGTCCACGCTGCCCGAGCCGGAGGCGCTGCGCTCCCTGCTGGCCGGCATCGCCGCCGGGGCCGGCATCCGGCCGGTGCTGGACGGACTGCCCGAGGGGGTGGAGGCGGTACGCCGGGGCGGCCTGCTGTTCCTGCTGAACCACGGGCGGGAACCGGTCACCGTCCCGGTGCCCGGCACCCATCGCGAGCTGCTCGGCGGCACGGACGTCACGGACGCGGTCACCCTCGGCCGCTACGGCGTGGCGGTGCTGCGGTCATGAACGGCACACCGGTCCACGGCACACCGGTCCACGGCACCTGGGAACCGGCCCCGGCCGCGCGCTGGGAGGACGCCTTCCTGAGCGGCAACGGCCACCACGGCGCCCTGGTGTTCGGTGACCCGGACGACGAGCGGGTCATCGTCACCCACCACACCCTCGTCCGGCCCAACGGCGGCGAACGCGCCCGGCCGCCCCGGCTGGCCGCCGCCCTGCCCGGCATCCAGGACCGGCTGCTGGCCGGGGACCTCACCGCCGCCGAGCGTTTCACCGACGGCCGCCCCCTCCAGTGGGTGCAGCCCTTCCACCCCGCCTTCCGGATCCGGGTGTCCCGGCCGGCGGGCGGCGGCCGGGAGGTGCGCCGGGCCGTCGACTTCACCAGCGGCGAGGTCACGGCGGCCGGCCGCGGCGCCGCCGGCCGGGTCTTCGTCTCCCGCGCCGACGACGTGATCGTGCACGAGGTCACCGCCGGCGACCTGCACATCACCCTGGACCACCGGCTGCCGGGCGCCCCGGCCGGGCTGCGGGTCGGGCACGGCGCGCTGCTCACTCCCGAGGGCGCCCTGCTCAGCCTGCGCGTGCGCTACCCGGACAGCGACCGCGCCTACACCGGCATCACCCTCGTCGCCGTCACCGGCGGCCGGACGGAACTCGCCCCGCCGGGCGTCCGCGTCACCGGCTGCCGGTCCGCGCTGCTGCTCACCCGGGTGTTCCGGCACACCGGCGAGGCGGACGTCATCACCGGGTCCCGGCGCCTCCAGGACCTGATCCACGGCACCGACCACCCCTACGACACCCTGCTCGCCCGCCACCTGGAGAGGCACCGCACCGCCTACCTACGGGTCACCCTGGACCTCGGCGCCGATCCGGCCGAGCGCGCCCTGCCCGGCTCCGAACTGCTGAAGCGCCCGCACAGCCCGGCCCTGCTGGAGCGGCTGTTCGCGGCCGGCCGCTACCACCTGCTCTCCAGCAGCGGCCACCACCCGCCCCGGCTCACCGGACTGTGGACCGGCGACTGGGGCACCGCCTGGTCCGGCGCCTTCACCACCAACGCCAACCTCAACCTCCAGACCGCCGCCGCGCCCGCCGCCGCACTGCCCGAGGTCACCGAGGCGCTGGCCGCCTTCGTCGCCCGGCAACTGCCCGACTGGCGGGCCAACGCCCGCGCGGTCTTCGGCGCCCGGGGCGCGGTCGCGCCCTCGCACAGCGACGGCGAGTCCGGGCTGACGTACCACTTCAGCCGCGAGTACCCGCTGCACCTGTGGACCGCCGGCGCCGACTGGCTGCTCAAACCGCTGGTCGACCACGACGAGATCCGCGGCGAGCGCGACCCGCGCACCGCCGCCGCCCTCGCCGAGGCCGCCCTCTTCCACGAGGACTTCCTCACCCGCACCGACGCCGGCGGCCACCTGGTGATCGTCCCCTCCTACTCCCCGGAGAACCGCCCGGCGAACGGCAGTTGGGGCGCGCTGAACGCGGCCATGGACCTCTCCGCCGCCCGCCACACCCTGCTCACCGCCGCCCGCTACCACCCCGAACACGCCGACAGATGGCGGGCGTTGGCCGATCGGCTGCCCCCGCACCGGATCAACTCCGACGGTGCCCTCGCCGAATGGGCCTGGCCCGGCCTCCGCGACCGCTACGACCACCGCCACCTCAGCCACCTCTACGGCGTCTGGCCCCTGGAGGAGATCACCCCCTACGACACCCCGCGCCTGGCCGCCGCCGCCCACCGGGCGCTCCAACTGCGCGGCACCGAGAACGACTCCGCCCACGGCCATCTGCACCACGCCCTGATCGCCGCCCGGCTCCGCGACCCGGACCGGGCCGGCCGCGCCCTGCGCCGGGTCCTCGACGGCGACTTCTTCCACGCCTCCCTCATGAGCGCCCACTACCCCCACCGCGACGTCTACAACGCGGACGCCGCCCACACCCTCCCCGGCGTGCTCATCGAGACGCTCCTCCAGTCCACCCCGGACCGCCTGATCCTCCTCCCCGCCGTCCCGGACAGCTGCCCGCGCGGCGAACTGCGCGGCATCCGCACCCGGTTCGGCGCCGAGGTCGACCTCGCCTGGGACCCGGACGGCGCCCGGGCCGTCGTCCGCCCGGCCCGCACCCACCGCGTGGAACTGCGGACTTCCTCCGGCACCGAACCCCTCGACCTGGTCGCCGGAGAACCCCGCGTCCTCACCCTGAGGACGCGGTGAACCTCCCCACACCCCCACCCATGGAAGGGACACCATGGCAACGAGCACCATCGGCAGGGTCGCCAAGGCCCTGATCGCCCCCGCCCTCGCCCTCGGCGCCACCGTCGGCCTCGCCTCGGCGCCCGCCTCCGCCGCCGTCTGGAGCACCTGCGACCAGTGGGGCAACACCACCCTGAACGGCTACACCCTCTACAACAACATCTGGGGCTCGGGCGCGGGCAGCCAGTGCGTCTGGGCCAACTCCGGCACCAACTGGGGCGTGCACGCCGACCATCCCAACACCGGCGGGATCAAGTCCTACCCCAACGCCAAGAAGGTGATCAACAAGCCGATCGCCTCCCTGACCTCGCTCACCAGCACCTACAACGTCACCGTCCCGGCGAGCGGCGCGTACAACACCTCGTACGACATCTGGGACACGGACTACGACTACGAGATCATGCTCTGGGTCAACAAGACCGGGCCCGTCGGCCCCCTCGGCACCGCGCAGGGCACCGTCACCCTGGGCGGTCACACCTGGACCGTCTACAAGGGCGACAACGGCGCCAACGCGGTCTTCTCCTTCGTCCGGACCTCCAACTCCGGCTCCGGCACGGTGAACATCCTGCCGATCCTGAAGTGGATCAAGGACACCAAGGGCTGGTTCGGCAACGAGACCATCGGTGACGTGCAGTTCGGCTACGAGATCACGTCCTCGTCCGGCGGCCTGGACTTCACCACCAACAGTCTGACGGTCAGCGGCGGTTGAGCGGCCGGGGCCGGCCCTTCCGCGGGGGCCGGCCCCCGGGGCGCCGGCGGGTCTCAGTCCGCGGCCGGCGCCGGGCCCGAACTCGCCCGCCGGGTCAGCCCGGGCCCGAGCAGCACGACCTCGTCGCCGCCCCGCCCGTCCAGCTTGGCCATCAGGCGCTCCACGGCCCGCCGGCCCATCTCCTGGGCGGGGATGGCCACCGACGTCAGCCGCACCGAGGCCTGCACGGCGACCTGGTCCGGGCAGATCGCGACCACGGACACGTCCTCGGGCACCGCCCGGCCCTGCTGCCGCAGCAGCGCGAGCAGCGGCTCCACCGCCGACTCGTTCTGCACCACGAACCCGGTCGTCGCCGGGCGCTCGTCGAACACCCGGGCCAGCGTGAGGGCCATCGCGTCGTACCCGCCCTCGCACGGCCGGTGCAGCAGCCGTACGCCCGTCTCCCGGGCCGCGGAGCGCAGCCCGTCCAGGGTGCGCTCGGCGAAGCCGGTGTGCCGTTCGTAGACCGCCGGGGCCTCGCCGATGACGGCGACGTCCCGGTGCCCGAGCCCGGCCAGGTGCTCCACGCACAGCGCGCCGGTCGCGCTCCAGTCCAGGTCCACGCAGGTCAGACCGTTCGTGTCGGCGGGCAGCCCGATCAGCACGGAGGGCTGGTCGGTGCCCCGCAGCAGCGGCAGTCGCTCGTCCTCCAGCTCGACGTCCATCAGGATCATCGCGTCGGCCAGCCCGCTGCCGGTGACCCGGCGCACCGCGTCGGGACCCTCCTCGCCGGTGAGCAGCAGGACGTCGTAGCCGTGCGCGCGGGCGGTGGTGGCCACCGCGATGGCGATCTCCATCATCACCGGCACGTACATGTCGGTGCGCAGCGGGATCATCAGCGCGATGATGTTCGACCGTTTGCCGGCCAGGGCGCGGGCGCCCGCGTTCGGGTGGTAGCCGAGTTCCCGGATGCTCTGCTCGACCCGCTGCCGGGTGGTGGCGGAGATGGACCGCTTGCCGCTGAGGACATAGCTCACCGTGCTCGCCGACACTCCGGCGTGCTGGGCGACCTCGGCGAGGGTGACCATCCGCTCTCCAAGCTTGTGAAGCGCTTCGACTCTGCACGGTACCAACAGAGTCGGATGAAGGTAGGATTGACTCTATCTCCAGGGACATCGTCGTGTCCATAGGCTGTCGAAGCGCTTCGACAACGGCTGTCTCCGCCGTGTCCCAGGGGGCCATCGGCACCGAACTGTTCGCGATGAGCGCGGCCCGCGTACGCGCCGAGCGGCCGCGTGGACCGACACGTACGGGGGCGGCTGACATCAGTCGGGATGACGTCGTCCGCAGGACCGGGCGCGGAACAGCCTCGGTCAGGAGGCTCCTGCCCGGGCGCGCGTGCGGTTCCGGTCAGACCTTGCGGAAGCCGATGCCCTGGAGTGCCTCGTTGATCTTCTTGCCCTGGGCCTCGGTGGTGGTGACGTCCTTGTACGTGAAGCGCTGCGATGCCGCCCAGTCCATGCGCCGCGCCCTGTGGTTGATGGCGCTGCACTGGTTGCGGGCCGCATCGATGGCCTTCTCCTCGTACTTCACGATGTCCGGATCGGCCGCGGCGAGCGCGCGGAGCGACTCTTCGCGTTTGGCGCCGGTCGGCTCGGGCGGGATGCCGGCGGCCTTCCGGGCGGCGCTCCAGTCGGTGCTGGGCGTCGGGGAGGCCTTGGGCGTGCCGGCGTTGGAGGGGTGCTCTCCGCCACCGGGGCCGTCGGCATGGCCCGGGCCGGAGCAGGCGGTGAGCGTGAGGGCGGCGGCCGCGAAGATCACAGCGGTGATGCGGGTGACGCCCGCCGCCCCCACCGGACTCAGCAGTACTTGTCGCTCGGGTCCCGCGTGGTCCAGGAGCAGGAGGAGACCTTGCTGCCGTTGGACTTGGCAAGGGTGGCCGTGTCCTTGTCGTTGTTCCAGACGTAGGCGCGGCGGCCCTGGTAGCGGTCGGAGGTGGTGGCCGAGCCGCTGCCGGTGTGGATCTTCAGGTACTTGCCGGCGCCGATCTTGACGTTCGGGAAGACGTACTTGTGGTTGGAGGCGTCCTTCAGCACCCAGCCCTTGAGCGAGACGGCCCGGCTGCCGGTGTTCTTCAGCTGGACCCACTCGCCGTTCAGGCTCTTGTTGGTGCGGTTGTCCTTGCCGGGGCTGTCGAACCACACGTGGTAGATCTTGACGCCGCCGGCGGCCTCGGCCGGGGTGCTGAGCAGGGTGCCGGTGAGCAGGGCCGCGCCGGCGAGCGCGGGCAGGGCGGCACGGAGGCGCACAGTGCGCATGGAGATATCCCCCCAGGATGTCGTCCGTGAATCATGCGGAACGACGTGTTTATCACATGATCTCCATGGCGGGTTCACAGGCGGAACCCGGTCGGCGCACCCGCCCGGGGGACGCGCTGTCCGGACCGCCGCCGCATGCCGCAACAATGGGAGGATGACCGACAGTCCCGCCCATCCGGCACCCCTCGCCGACCCGCACCTCGTCTACGACCCCGTCGCCGGCGACGGCCCCAAGGACGTGGTGATCCTCGGCTCCACCGGATCCATCGGCACCCAGGCCATCGACCTCGTGCTGCGCAACCCCGACCGCTTCCGGGTCACCGCCCTGTCCGCGAACGGCGGCCGGGTGGCCCTCCTCGCCGAGCAGGCGCACCGGCTGAGGGTGCGGACCGTGGCGGTCGCCCGCGAGGACGTCGTACCCGCGCTGCGCGAGGCGCTCGCCGCCGCGTACGGCACCGAGCCGCTGCCCGAGATCCTCGCCGGGCCCGACGCGGCCACCCAGGTCGCGGCCTCCGACTGCCACACCGTCCTGAACGGCATCACCGGCTCCATCGGCCTCGCGCCGACCCTCGCCGCCCTGGAGGCGGGCCGCACCCTCGCGCTCGCCAACAAGGAGTCGCTGATCGTCGGCGGCCCGCTGGTCACCGCGCTCGCCAAGCCCGGCCAGATCATCCCGGTGGACTCCGAGCACGCGGCCCTCTTCCAGGCCCTGGCCGCCGGCACCCGCGCCGATGTGCGCAAGCTCGTCGTCACGGCCTCCGGCGGCCCCTTCCGCGGCCGGACCAAGGCCGAGCTGGCCGGCGTCACCGTCCAGGACGCCCTCGCCCACCCCACCTGGGCGATGGGCCCGGTGATCACCGTGAACTCCGCCACCCTGGTCAACAAGGGACTGGAGGTCATCGAGGCCCACCTGCTGTACGACATCCCCTTCGACCGCATCGAGGTGGTCGTGCACCCCCAGTCGTACGTCCACTCGATGGTCGAGTTCACCGACGGGTCGACCATCGCCCAGGCGACGCCCCCCGACATGCGCGGGCCGATCGCCATCGGCCTCGGCTGGCCCGAACGCGTCCCCGACGCCGCGCCCGCCTTCGACTGGAGCAAGGCCTCCACCTGGGAGTTCTTCCCGCTGGACGAGGACGCCTTCCCCTCCGTGAACCTCGCCCGGCACGTGGGGCGGCTCGCGGGCACGGCCCCGGCGGTGTTCAATGCGGCCAACGAGGAGTGCGTCGCGGCCTTCCTGGACGGCGCGCTGCCCTTCAACGGGATCATGGAGACCGTCACCCGGGTGGTCGAGGAACACGGCACACCGGTCACGGGAACCTCGCTCACGGTGTCGGACGTCCTCGAAGCGGAGACCTGGGCCCGCGCCCGGGCCCGCGAACTCACAGCCACGACGGCGACCGCGGAGGCGCGTGCATGATGATCTTGATGTTCATCCTCGGCATACTGGTCTTCGTGGTGGGCCTGCTCGTCTCCATCGCCTGGCACGAGCTGGGGCACCTGTCCACGGCCAAACTCTTCGGCATCCGCGTGCCGCAGTACATGGTCGGCTTCGGCCCGACCATCTGGTCACGCAAGAAGGGTGAGACCGAGTACGGCATCAAGGCCATCCCGGCCGGCGGCTACATCCGCATGATCGGCATGTTCCCGCCCGACGAGCAGGGCCGGATCACCGCCCGCTCCACCTCCCCCTGGCGCAGCATGATCGAGGACGCCCGCGCGGCGTCCTACGAGGAGATCGGGCCCGGCGACGAGACGCGCATGTTCTACACGCGCAAACCGTGGAAGCGGGTCATCGTCATGTTCGCGGGGCCCTTCATGAACCTGGTCCTCGCGATCGGCCTGTTCTTCTCCGTGCTCATGGGCTTCGGCCTCGAGCAGCAGACCACCACCGTCGCCTCCGTCTCGCCCTGCGTCATCGCCCAGAGCGAGAACCGCGACACCTGCAAGAAGACCGACAAGCCCTCCCCGGCCCAGGCCGCCGGCCTCCAGCCGCGCGACAGGATCGTCTCCTTCGACGGCAGACCCACCAAGGACTGGGGCACCCTCTCGGACCTCATCCGGGACAGCGCGGGCAAGAACGTGCCCATCGTCGTCGAGCGCGACGGCAAGCGGCTGACCCTGCACGCCGACATCGCCACCAACCTGGTCGCCGAGAAGGACTCCAACGGCGGCTACGTCCAGGGCAAGTACGTCAAGGCCGGCTTCCTCGGCTTCGGCGCCGCCACCGGCGTGGTCAAGATGGACTTCGACGACTCCGTGTCCTGGATGACCGGCCGGGTCGGCGACGCCGTCGACTCCCTCGCCGCCCTGCCGAGCAAGATCCCCGCCCTGTGGGACGCCGCCTTCGGCGACGGCCCGCGCGAACCGGACTCCCCGGTGGGCATCGTCGGCGCCGCCCGCCTCACCGGCGACATCGCCACCCTTGACATCCCCGCCTCCCAGCAGGTCGCGATGTTCGTGATGACGCTCGGGATGTTCAACCTCTCCCTGTTCCTGTTCAACATGCTCCCGCTGCTCCCGCTGGACGGCGGGCACATCGCGGGCGCCCTGTGGGAGGCCCTGCGGCGAAATCTGGCCAAGGTGCTGCGCCGGCCCGACCCCGGTCCGTTCGACGTCGCCAAGCTGATGCCGGTGGCGTACGTGGTGGCCGGAATCTTCGTCTGCTTCACCGTCCTGGTGCTGATCGCGGACGTCGTCAACCCGGTGAAGATCTCCTAGCCACCCGGTGCTCACGCGGCCCGGAATCCCAAGCGGTTCCGGGCCGCCCGTGCGAGTGCGGGATGGCGGGTGTGATGTGTGGCGGGCGGCCCGGTGCCGTAATCTCGGACCCTGGAGCCCGCCGTTCACGGGACCCGGATCCTGAACCACGACTTGGGGTTGCACAGCAGATGACTGCGATTTCTCTCGGCATGCCGTCCGTTCCGACCAAGCTCGCCGAGCGCCGGAAGAGTCGGCAGATCCAGGTCGGAAGCGTGGCGGTCGGCGGGGACGCGCCGGTCTCGGTCCAGTCGATGACCACGACCCGTACGTCCGACATCGGCGCCACCCTCCAGCAGATCGCCGAGCTGACCGCCTCCGGCTGCCAGATCGTGCGTGTGGCGTGCCCCACCCAGGACGACGCGGACGCCCTCGCCACCATCGCGAAGAAGTCGCAGATCCCGGTCATCGCCGACATCCACTTCCAGCCCAAGTACGTGTTCGCCGCCATCGAGGCCGGCTGCGCCGCGGTCCGCGTCAACCCCGGCAACATCAAGCAGTTCGACGACAAGGTCAAGGAGATCGCCCAGGCCGCCAAGGACCACGGCACCCCGATCCGGATCGGCGTCAACGCCGGTTCCCTGGACCGCCGCCTGCTCCAGAAGTACGGCAAGGCCACCCCCGAGGCGCTGGTCGAGTCCGCCCTGTGGGAGGCGTCCCTCTTCGAGGAGCACGGCTTCCGGGACATCAAGATCTCCGTCAAGCACAACGACCCGGTCGTCATGATCGAGGCGTACCGCCAGCTCGCCGAGCAGTGCGACTACCCGCTGCACCTCGGCGTGACCGAGGCGGGCCCCGCCTTCCAGGGCACGGTCAAGTCGGCGGTCGCCTTCGGCGCGCTGCTGTCCCAGGGCATCGGCGACACCATCCGCGTGTCGCTGAGCGCGCCGCCCGTGGAGGAGATCAAGGTCGGCATCCAGATCCTGGAGTCCCTGAACCTGCGCCAGCGCGGCCTGGAGATCGTCTCCTGCCCGTCCTGCGGCCGGGCCCAGGTCGACGTCTACAAGCTCGCCGAAGAGGTCACGGCCGGCCTGACCGGCATGGAGGTCCCCCTCCGCGTCGCCGTCATGGGCTGCGTCGTCAACGGCCCCGGCGAGGCCCGCGAGGCCGACCTCGGCGTGGCCTCCGGCAACGGCAAGGGCCAGATCTTCGTCAAGGGCGAGGTCATCAAGACCGTCCCCGAGTCCAAGATCGTGGAGACCCTCATCGAGGAGGCCATGAAGCTGGCCGAGCAGATGGAGAAGGACGGCGTGACCTCCGGCGAGCCGTCGGTGTCGGTCGCGGGCTGACCCTCGTACGTTCTGTGAGTCCCGTCACCGCCCGGTGGCGGGACTCAGCCGTACCCCGGCCCGGACGGTCTTGCCGGGCTGCCTCGGCGCGACGCCCCACTTGTCTCCTGATTTTCATACAGTCAGGGAACGCGCCTCCAGGGGAGACCTCTTCCTGGGCAGCGAGAGATCCATGTGCCGGACGGCAGCGGGGTCACCTGCGACTCCCCGGCCCTGATCGTCCATCAGGTGGCGGATCACTCGTATCCGCCACCGGAGGACTGCCGCAGATCGGTCCCAGATCGATGGGGAGCGCTTCCCGGGCACCCGGGGTACAGTGCCGGGACCAGCAGAACCCCAGCGTGAGGCCCCGTAGTGTTGACCCAGACCACCACCCGGGTCCTGGAACCGAATGACCTGGACGCGGCGCTCGCCGTGCTCGACCGCGAGCCGGTCGCCAACGCCTTCGTGACGTCCCGGGTCCGGGCCGCCGGCCTGGACCCCTGGCGGCTCGGCGGCGAGATGTGGGGCTGGTACGAGGACGGCATGCTCACGTCCCTGTGCTACGCGGGCGCGAACCTCGTCCCCGTGTGCGCCACCCCGCGCGCCGTGCGCGCCTTCGCCGACCGCGCCCGCCGCGCCGGGCGCCGCTGCTCCTCCATCGTCGGTCCCGCCGGCGCCACCGCCGAGCTGTGGCGGCTGCTGGAGCCGCACTGGGGCCCGGCCCGCGACGTCCGCGCCCACCAGCCGCTGATGGTCACCGACCGCATGCCCGACGACATCGCCCCCGACCCGTACGTCCGCCGCGTCCGCAAGGACGAGATGGAGACGATCATGCCGGCGTGCGTGGCGATGTTCACCGAGGAGGTCGGCGTCTCCCCGCTGTCCGGCGACGGCGGCCTGCTCTACCAGGCCCGGGTCGCCGAACTCGTCGGCTCCGGCCGCTCCTTCGCCCGCGTGGACGAGCGGGGCCGGGTCGTCTTCAAGGCGGAGATCGGCGCCGCGACCCCGCAGGCCTGCCAGATCCAGGGCGTGTGGGTGGCCCCCGAGTACCGGGGGAGGGGCCTGGCGGCCCCCGGCATGGCCGCGGTGCTGCGCTACGCCCTCGCGGACGTCGCCCCCGTGGCGAGCCTCTACGTCAACGACTTCAACACCGCGGCGAGAAGGACGTACCGGCGCGTGGGCTTCGAAGAGGTCGGAGCCTTCATGAGTGTGCTGTTCTGACCCCCCTGTACGCTCCCCGCATGGACCCAGTGATCGGCCCCCTGGACCTCACCGCCCACGTGGACGAGGCGTTGGCCGTCCAAGCCCTCGCCTTCGGCCTGGGACCGGACGAGGTCGCCGTACGCCGGCAGATCGTCCAGCGCCACATGCAGTACCAGGGCGCGAGAGCCTACGGCGCGACCGCCGGCGGCCGGCTCGTCGGCTTCGTGTACGGCATGCCCAACAGCCGCACCCACTGGTGGTCCACCGTCGTGGAGCCCTATCTGCGCGCGAAGGGCAACGACTCCTGGCTCGACGACTCCTTCGTCATCACCGAGCTGCACGTCCACCCCGGCCACCAGAACCGGGGCATCGGCCGGAAGCTGCTCACCACCATCACGGACACCGCCGACGAACCCCGCTCGATCCTGTCCGCGATCGACGTCGACAGCCCGGCCCGGGGCCTGTACCACTCCCTCGGGTACACCGACCTCGCCCGCCAGGTGCACTTCCCGAGCGCGGCGCGCCCCTACGCCGTGATGGGCGCCCCGCTGCCGCTGCGCAGGCGTTAACCGATTTCCACCGGCACGGGCGGCCCGGATAACCTCCATGCCACCACCTTTATCCGGCAGGAGTACGAGAACCATGGCCAACGCACCGGTCCAGCGCATGTCCCAGTTGATGGCGAAGACGCTGCGCGACGACCCGGCGGACGCCGAGGTCCTCAGCCACAAGCTCCTCGTCCGCGCCGGCTACGTCCGCCGCACGGCGGCCGGCATCTGGAGCTGGCTGCCCCTCGGCAAGAAGGTCCTCGCGAACGTCGAACGCATCGTGCGCGAGGAGATGGACGCCATCGGCGCCCAGGAGGTCACCCTGCCCGCCCTGCTGCCCCGCGAGCCCTACGAGGCGACCGGCCGCTGGGACGAGTACGGCCAGGAGCTGTTCCGGCTCAAGGACCGCAAGGGCGGCGACTACCTCCTCGGCCCCACCCACGAGGAGATCTTCACCCTCCTGGTCAAGGACCAGTGCACGTCCTACAAGGACCTGCCGGTGATCCTCTACCAGATCCAGACCAAGTTCCGCGACGAGGCCCGCCCCCGCGCCGGCATCCTGCGCGGCCGCGAGTTCCTGATGAAGGACTCGTACTCCTTCGACCTGGACGACGAGGGCCTCGGCACCTCGTACGCCCTGCACCGCGAGGCCTACCAGCGGATCTTCGCCCGCCTCGGCCTCGACTACCGCATCTGCGCCGCCACCGCCGGCGCCATGGGCGGCTCCAAGTCCGAGGAGTTCCTCGCGCCCGCCGAGGCCGGCGAGGACACCTTCGCGGACTGCCCGAACTGCGACTTCGCCGCCAACACCGAGGCGATCACCTACCAGCTCACCCCGGTCGACGGCTCCGCCGTGCCCGCGCTGGAGGAGATCCCCACCCCGGACACCCCCACCATCGAGACGCTGGCCGCCTCGCTCGGCGTGCCCGCCTCCGCCACGCTGAAGAACCTGCTGGTCAAGGTGGACGGCGAGATCGTCGCCGTGGGTGTGCCCGGCGACCGCGAGGTGGACCTGGACAAGGTCGAGGCGCACTTCGCCCCGGCCGTCGTCGAGATGGTCACCGAGACCGACTTCGCCGCCCACCCCGAGCTGGTCCGCGGCTACGTCGGCCCGCAGGGCCTGGGCGAGAAGGTGAAGTACATCGCCGACCCGCGCGTGGCCCCCGGCACCGCCTGGATCACCGGCGCCAACAAGGAGCACACGCACGCGAAGAACGTCGTCGCCGGCCGTGACTTCGAGGTCGACGCGTACGTGGACGTCGTCGTGGTCCAGGAGGGCGACCCCTGCCCGCAGTGCGGCACCGGCCTGAAGCTGGACCGCGCCATCGAGATCGGCCACATCTTCCAGCTCGGCCGCAAGTACACCGACGCCCTCAAGCTGGACGTCCTCGGCCAGAACGGCAAGCCCGTCCGCGTCACCATGGGCTCCTACGGCGTCGGTGTCTCCCGTGCCGTCGCCGCGCTCGCCGAGCAGACCGCCGACGACAAGGGCCTGGTGTGGCCCAAGGAGGTCGCCCCGGCCGACGTGCACGTGGTCGCCGCCGGCAAGGCCCTCCAGACCGAGCTGGCGCTCGACGTCGCCGGGAAGCTCGCCGCCGCGGGCGTCCGCGTCCTGGTGGACGACCGGGCCGGGGTCTCCCCGGGCGTGAAGTTCACCGACTCCGAGCTGATCGGCGTGCCCCAGATCCTGGTGGCCGGCCGCCGCGCCGCCGAGGGCGTGCTGGAGCTGAAGGACCGCAGGACCGGCGAGCGCGAGGAACTGACGGTCGAGGAAGCCATCGCCCGCCTGACGGCCTGACCCCCGGCCCGGCCTACCGCCGACCGCCTGACCTACCGACGACGCCCCCGGGGACTTCCCCGGGGGCGTCGTCGGTAGGCCGCCGCACCGGCCGGTAGTCGGTCGGCCGTGTCTCGGGTCAGTCGCCCCTTCGGCCAGCCGCCGCTGTGGTCAGTCGTCCTAGGCCGGCTGCCGTTTCGGTCTGCCGTCGCGACGGTCGGCCGTGCCGGGGTCCGCGCCGCTGCGGCCAGTCTTCCTACGGCCGGTGATTTCTCCTGGCAGCCGTCGCCGCAGTCAGCCGCCGCTCGGGTCGGCCGCCGCTACGGACAGTCGTGCCGCGGGCGTCGCCACTCAGGCCGGCCGTGGCTACGCGTCGGCCCTCGCTACAGCCAGCCCGCGAACTCCAGCAGCAGTTCCGCGTCCGCCGGCCGGCCCACGCGGAGCGCCCGGACCCCGGACTCCACCGCTCGGAACAGCGTCCAGCCGTGCAGCCGGTCCTGGTCCACCTCCAGCGACTCCGCGAGCCGCTTGATCCGGCGCCGGGTGGTCGAGGGGCCGGACGGCTGCGCGATCAGGTCCTCCACCCGGTCCCGGACCAGCCGCGCCAGATCGAAGGCGCTCTCGCCGACCACCGGGTCCGGTCCCACCGCCAGCCACGGCATCCGCTCGCCCGACAGCACCTTGCTCTGCCGGAACGTGCCGTGCAGCAGCCGGTCCTCGGGCGGCGCGGACAGCAGCTCCTCGCGGGCGGTGAGGGCCGCCTCCACCAGCGGGGCCACCTCCGGCTCGGCCGCCGCGCTCGCCCGCATGGCCGCCGCCTGCCGCCCGGTGCGCTCGGCGACGGTCTCGAAGACATGCCCGGCCGGCGGCTCCACCCACAGCCTGCGCAGCGTCCCCGCCGCCTCCAGCAGCGCCTTCGCCTCCGGCAGCGAACGCACCGACACGTCCGGGTGCAGCCGCTCCAGCAGCAGCGCCCCGTCCTGCGTGCCGTCCTCCAGCAGGTGTACGGCGCCCAGCCCGGCCCAGTGCGCCAGCGCGGCCCGCTCGCTCTCCGGGCGGGCCCGGGGCGGCGCCAGCTTCAGCACGGCCGGGGTGCCGTCCGGCCGCCGTACCAGCACCACCAGGCTGCTGCGCCCGCCCGGCAGTTGCACCCGCTCGACGGTCAACCCGCGCCGGGCGACGGCCTCCTCGGCCGCCGAGGGCAGCCGCGCCAGCCAGTCGTCCCCGGCCGGTGCCGTCTCACCGAGCGCCCGCACCAGCCGCGGCGGCGCTTCCCAAGCCATGCGCGAGTCGTTCCCTTCGTGTGGGTCTTCACCGGCCCCCGGTCCGTCCTCCAACGGGTGTGCGGGCCGTGTACCGGTGCCTCAGTGCCTTGCCGGGGCCGTGGCGGACGCGGAGGCCGAGGGGGTCGTGCCGGCCGCGCCCGTCAGCTCGTCGGTCCGCTCCCCGGACCGTTCGGCGAGCCCAGGGAAGGCTACGCTCCCCCCGCTCCAGCGCACCGCCCGCACCGCGGCCTCCCGCAGCGCCCCGGCCGCGTCGGCCCGCCGCGCGCCGGTCGCCGCCCGCACCAGGTCCGCGTAGACCCCGGCCACCCGCTCCTCCAGCCGCGCGGCCAGCCGTGCCGCCGCCGCGCCGTCCCCGACCGGGAACGGAAGCTCGTACGCGGCGCTCGCGGCGACCGGGACGGCACCCAGGTCGCGTACCGCGCGGACCAGCGCGTCCCGGCGCGCCCGGTGGGCGTCGTACGCCGTCCGCGCCTCGGCCCGGCGCCGCTCGCCGATCCGCCCGCCCACGACCCCGTAGCCGTACACCGCCGCGTGCTCCGCCGCCAGCGCCGCCTGGAGCGCGGTCACCTCGGGCCGCTCCGTCTCCTCGCTCACCGGGCTCCCTCCGTCAGCAGGTACGCGTGCGCGGCCCCGGCCGCCGCGACCGACGCCAGCAGCCGTGCCAGCTCACCCGGCACGTCCAGCAGCTCCTTGGCCCGCCGGTCGGCCAGCAGGCGCTCGGCGGCGGCCAGTTGGGCCACCGCGTCCTTCTCGGCGGCGGGCACGGGCGCGGCCGGGGGCTTCGACGCCGACGGTGAGGGCGCCGACGGTGAGGGCGCCGTGCCGTCCTCGAACGCCGCCGCGTGCGCCGCGACCTGGGCCCGCAGCGGGCGCAGCCGGCCGGTCAGGGCGGGATGCGCGGAGAGCACGGCGTCGTAACGCGCCAGCAGCCCCCGGCTGTCCCGCGCCGCACGCGCGCGTGCCCGCGCGACGGCCCGCGCGCCGTCGTCGCCGGCGTCCGCCCCGGCCGAACAACCGGTCAGCAGGGCGGCGCCGGCGGCCGAGGCGAGCAGGGTTCTTCTGCGCGGCCCCGAGGGGGTGCGCGACGGCGGTGGGTACGGCACGGCTGACGTCCTCGGGGTGCTTGTACGAACACACGGGCGGGAAAGCGCCCGCCGTTGATCACCGTACCCGCGCGGGCGCCCGCCGCATGTCACCGGCTCGGCGGGCCACCCGGGAGCACGCGGCCGGGTCGGCACGCGGCCCCGGCCTCCTGCTGCGAAGCACCCCCCGCCGGAGGCAGTACCCTTTGACCTGACACGCGACCCATCCCACAACAGCACACGCGGCCGAGGAGTCACCCGGATGAGCACCACCCAGAGCGAGAGGCTGCGAGAGCTGCTGGAACCGCTCGTCACCTCCCATGGGCTGGATCTCGAAGAGATCGCCGTGGACTCCGTAGGACGCAAGCGGGTGCTGCGCGTCGTGGTCGACTCCGACACCGGAGCGGACCTGGACCGGATCGCCGATGTGAGCCGCGCGCTCTCGGCGAAGCTGGACGAGACCAACGCGATGGGCGACGACGCGTACGACCTGGAGGTCGGAACCCCTGGCGCGGAGCGCCTCCTCACCGAGCACCGGCACTTCGTGCGCGCCACCGACCGGCTCGTGAAGTTCCAGCTCGCGGAGGGCGGCGAACTGGTCGCGCGGATCCTGGAGGTCGACGACGAGGGCGTCGACGTGGAGGTGCCCGGGGTGAAGGGCCGCAAGGCCACCACCCGCAGGCTCGGCTTCCCGGAGATCGCCAAGGCGCGCGTGCAGGTCGAGTTCAACCGCAAGGACAGCAAGGACAGCAAGAAGGACATGAAGGAAGAGGAGGAGGCGTAGCCGTGGACATCGACATGAGCGCCCTGCGGGGCTTGGTCCGGGAGAAGGAGATCTCCTTCGACCTGCTGGTCGGGGCGATCGAGTCGGCCCTCCTCATCGCCTACCACCGCACCGAGGGAAGCCGCCGACACGCGCGCGTGGAGCTCAACCGGGAGACCGGGCATGTGACCGTGTGGGCGAAGGAGGACCCCGAGGACCTCACCGAGGGCCAGGAGGCCCGCGAGTTCGACGACACGCCGTCCGGTTTCGGCCGTATCGCCGCCACCACCGCCAAGCAGGTGATCCTGCAGCGGCTGCGCGACGCCGAGGACGACGCGACGCTCGGCGAGTACGCCGGCCGCGAGGGCGACATCGTCACCGGCGTGGTCCAGCAGGGCCGCGACCCGAAGAACGTGCTCGTGGACATCGGCAAGCTGGAGGCCATCCTGCCGGTGCAGGAGCAGGTGCCCGGCGAGACGTACCCGCACGGCATGCGCCTGAGGTCGTACGTGGTCCGCGTGGCCAAGGGCGTGCGCGGCCCGTCCGTGACCCTCTCGCGCACCCACCCCAACCTGGTGAAGAAGCTGTTCGCCCTGGAGGTGCCGGAGATCGCCGACGGCTCGGTGGAGATCGCCGCCATCGCCCGTGAGGCCGGTCACCGCACCAAGATCGCCGTACGGTCCACCCGTTCGGGCCTGAACGCCAAGGGCGCCTGCATCGGCCCCATGGGCGGCCGGGTGCGCAACGTGATGGGCGAGCTGAACGGTGAGAAGATCGACATCGTCGACTGGTCGGACGATCCGGCGGAGATGGTCGCGAACGCCCTGTCACCCGCTCGGGTGAGCAAGGTGGAGGTCGTGGACCTGGCCGCCCGCTCCGCACGGGTGACCGTGCCGGACTACCAGCTGTCGCTGGCGATCGGCAAGGAGGGCCAGAACGCCCGCCTCGCCGCCCGCCTCACCGGCTGGAGGATCGATATCCGGCCAGACACCGAGCAGGCGGGCGCGTAGCCGCACACGCACCCGGGGGAGCCCGGACCAGCCCCGGAGCCGCCCGGCGGACCCCGGGGCCGGGGAATGGATCCCGGACGCCCGACGCTGAGATCACGACAACAGCCGTTCGATTCTTGCCCCAAAGGGGTGAGGTCGGTACGGGGAGGTAGACTTAACCGTGTCTGGCCGGACGCACGCCCGAGCATGCCCTGAACGCACCTGTGTGGGGTGTCGGGAGCGGGCGGCCAAGAACGATCTCCTGCGGATCGTGAAGATCGAGGATGCATGCGTCCCCGATCCTCGCGGTACGCTGCCCGGCCGGGGTGTCTACGTGCACCCCGCCCTGGTCTGTCTCGACCAGGCGGTACGCCGCCGGGCGTTCCCGCGGGCACTGCGCGTCCCGGGACCGCTCGACACAAAGGCGTTGCGCCAATACGTCGAGCAGACAACAGTTGCCGAGCAGGCAACGACGTAAGACGTGCCGTACGGAACCCCGTGCGGCCTGGTACCTCGCGAGTCGAAAGCAGGTCGAGATTGCGATGAGCACTCGATGAGTACGCGATGAGTACGCCCATGAACTAGCGACGGTCCGGCTTCAACCCGGACCTCAAAGGAGCGAAGTGGCTAAGGTCCGGGTATACGAACTCGCCAAGGAGTTCGGTGTAGAGAGCAAGGTCGTCATGGCCAAGCTCCAGGAACTCGGTGAATTCGTCCGTTCGGCGTCTTCGACCATCGAAGCGCCGGTTGTACGCAAGCTGACCGACGCCTTCCAGGGCGGTGGCAGCGGCAAGTCCGCGAAGCCCGCCCCGCGCAAGGCCTCCCCCAAGCCCGCCGCGCCCTCCCCGGCGCAGGCGGCACGTCCCGCTGCCCCGGCCCCGCGGCCGGCTGCGGCTCCCAAGCCCCCGACGGCGCCCGCTGCCCCGCAGCCGGCCGCCCCGTCGGCCCCCGCGGCGTCCGCGCCGGCCCCGGCCGCCCCGGGTCCGCGCCCGGTGCCCGGCCCCAAGCCCGCGCCGCGCCCGGCCCCGGCCGCCCCGGAGTTCACCGCTCCGCCGGCCGCCCCGGCCGCGCAGACCCCGCAGGCTCCGGCCGCCCAGGGTCCGCGTCCCGGCGGCGCCCGTCCCGGTGCCCCGAAGCCCGGCGGCTCCCGTCCCGCTCCCGGCCAGGGCCAGGCGTCCCGTCCGGGCCAGGGCGGTCAGCGTCCCGGCGGCCAGGCCCCGCGTCCGGGTGCCCGTCCGGCCGGTCCGCGCCCGGGCAACAACCCCTTCACGTCCGGCGGCAACGCCGGCATGGCCCGCCCGCAGGCCCCGCGCCCGCAGGGCGGTCCGCGTCCTGGCCCCGGCGGTCCCGGCGGCGCCCCCCGTCCGCAGGCGCCCGGCGCCCAGGGCGGCGGTCCGCGTCCGCAGGCTGCCGGCGGCGCGCGTCCGTCGCCGGCCGGCATGCCCCGCCCGCAGGGCGGCCCGCGTCCCGGCCCGGCCGGTCCGCGTCCGAACCCCGGCATGATGCCGCAGCGTCCCGCTGCCGGCCCGCGTCCCGGCCCCGGTGGCGGCGGTCGCGGTCCCGGTGCCGGCGGTCGTCCCGGTGGCGGCGGCGGTCGTCCCGGCGGCGGCTTCGCCGGTCGTCCCGGTGGTGGCGGTGGCGGTTTCGCCGGCCGTCCGGCCGGTCCCGGTGGCGGCGGCGGTGGCTTCGCCGGCCGTCCGGGTGGTCCCGGCGGTGGCGGCGGTGGCCGTCCCGGCTTCGGCGGCCGTCCCGGCGGTCCCGGTGGCCGCGGTGGCACGCAGGGTGCCTTCGGCCGTCCCGGCGGTCCGGCGCGTCGTGGCCGCAAGTCGAAGCGGCAGCGGCGCCAGGAGTACGAGGCCATGCAGGCCCCGAGCGTCGGCGGCGTGATGCTGCCGCGCGGCAACGGCGAGACCATCCGTCTCTCCCGTGGCGCGTCGCTCACCGACTTCGCGGAGAAGATCAACGCCAACCCGGCGTCCCTCGTCGCGGTCATGATGAACCTCGGCGAGATGGTCACCGCGACCCAGTCCGTCTCCGACGAGACCCTCCAGCTCCTCGCCGACGAGATGAACTACTCGGTTCAGATCGTCAGCCCGGAGGAGGAGGACCGCGAGCTGCTCGAGTCCTTCGACATCGAGTTCGGCGAGGACGAGGGCGACGAGGAGGACCTGGTGGTCCGCCCGCCGGTCGTCACCGTCATGGGTCACGTCGACCACGGCAAGACCCGACTGCTCGACGCGATCCGCAAGACGAACGTCATCGCGGGCGAGGCCGGCGGCATCACCCAGCACATCGGTGCCTACCAGGTCGCGACCGAGGTCAACGGCGAGGACCGCAAGATCACCTTCATCGACACCCCGGGTCACGAGGCGTTCACCGCCATGCGTGCCCGTGGTGCGAAGTCGACCGACATCGCGATCCTGGTCGTCGCGGCCAACGACGGCGTCATGCCGCAGACGGTCGAGGCGCTCAACCACGCCAAGGCGGCCGACGTGCCGATCGTGGTCGCGGTCAACAAGATCGACGTCGAGGGTGCCGACCCGACCAAGGTGCGCGGTCAGCTGACCGAGTACGGCCTGGTGGCCGAGGAGTACGGCGGCGACACCATGTTCGTCGACATCTCCGCCAAGCAGGGTCTGCACATCGACTCGCTGCTGGAGGCCGTGATCCTCACGGCCGACGCCTCGCTCGACCTGCGGGCCAACCCGAACCAGGACGCGCAGGGCATCTCGATCGAGTCCCGTCTCGACCGCGGCCGCGGTGCCGTGGCGACGGTCCTCGTCCAGCGAGGCACCCTGCGGGTCGGCGACACGATGGTCGTGGGCGACGCCTACGGCCGGGTCCGCGCCATGCTCGACGACAACGGCAACAACGTCGCCGAGGCCGGCCCGTCGACGCCGGTCCAGGTCCTGGGCCTGACCAACGTCCCGGGCGCGGGCGACAACTTCCTGGTGGTCGACGAGGACCGTACGGCCCGTCAGATCGCCGAGAAGCGCGCCGCCCGCGAGCGCAACGCGGCCTTCGCCAAGCGCACGCGCCGTGTGTCGCTCGAGGACCTGGACAAGGTGCTCAAGGCCGGCGAGGTCCAGCAGCTGAACCTGATCATCAAGGGTGACGCCTCTGGTTCCGTCGAGGCCCTCGAGTCCTCCCTGCTCCAGCTGGACGTCGGCGAAGAGGTCGACATCCGCGTCCTGCACCGCGGCGTCGGTGCGGTCACGGAGTCCGACATCGACCTGGCGATGGGCTCCGACGCCATCGTCATCGGCTTCAACGTCCGTGCGGCCGGCCGTGCCGCGCAGATGGCGGAGCGCGAGGGCGTGGACGTCCGGTACTACTCGGTCATCTACCAGGCGATCGAGGAGATCGAGGCGGCCCTGAAGGGCATGCTGAAGCCGGAGTACGAGGAGGTCGAGCTCGGCACGGCGGAGATCCGCGAGGTCTTCAAGTCGTCCAAGCTGGGCAACATCGCCGGTGTGCTCATCCGGTCGGGCGAGGT
This sequence comes from Streptomyces sp. NPDC038707, assembly GCF_040636485.1. Taxonomy (NCBI): domain Bacteria; kingdom Bacillati; phylum Actinomycetota; class Actinomycetes; order Kitasatosporales; family Streptomycetaceae; genus Streptomyces; species Streptomyces sp. NPDC038707. The sequence goes on along the minus strand of NZ_JBEZUP010000011.1, from coordinate 46,427 downwards.
CAAGCGCAACACCAAGGCGCGCCTCATCCGCGACGGCAAGGTCGTCGCGGAGAACCTCACCATCGAGGGCCTGCGTCGCTTCAAGGACGACGTCACCGAGATCCGCGAAGGCTACGAGGGCGGTATCAACCTCGGCAACTTCAACGACATCAAGGTCGACGACGTCATCGCGACGTACGAGATGCGCGAGAAGCCGCGGGCGTAACGGCCCACGGCATCCGAAGCTGGCCGGCGGGATCACGGTCCCGCCGGCCAGCGCGCCGTTTTCCGGGCGGCGCGGCGGCTCCGGGGGCCGGGAAACCCGGTCGAGCCGCCGTCGGGCACGGGGTAACGTGGCTCCAGGCCATCGATCCCGTACCGGCGGGTAAACCCGGCACACACATGTACGTGGGGACTCTGTCCTTCGACCTCCTCCTCGGCGACGTCCACTCGCTGAAGGAGAAGCGCTCCGTCGTCCGCCCGATCGTCGCCGAGCTCCAGCGGAAGTACGCCGTGAGCGCGGCCGAGGTGGACCACATGAACCTCCATCGGCGGGCGGTCATCGGCCTCGCCGTGGTCTCCGGTGACGCGACGCACCTCACCGACGTACTGGACCGGTGCGAACGGCTGGTCGCCGCCCGCCCCGAGGTGGAGCTGCTGTCGGTCCGACGCCGCTTCCACGGCGAAGACGACTGACGACGACCAGACCACAGAACGCAAGCAAGCAGAAAGAACGGGAGACGGACCAGTGGCCGACAACGCGCGGGCGAAAAGGCTGGCGGACCTCATCCGGGAGGTGGTGGCCCAGAAGCTGCAGCGCGGGATCAAGGACCCGCGGCTCGGCTCACACGTCACCATCACGGACACCCGGGTCACGGGTGACCTGCGGGAGGCGACCGTCTTCTACACGGTCTACGGCGACGAAGAGGAGCGGAAGGCCGCCGCGGCGGGCCTGGAGAGCGCCAAGGGCATCCTGCGCTCCGAGGTGGGCCGGGCGGCCGGGGTGAAGTTCACCCCCACCCTGACCTTCGTCGCGGACGCCCTGCCGGACACCGCCCGGACCATCGAGGACCTCCTCGACAAGGCCCGGCAGTCCGACGAGAAGGTGCGCGAGGCGGCCACCGGCGCCACGTACGCCGCCGGCGCCGACCCCTACCGCAAGCCGGCGGACGACGAGACCGACACGGACGGCGACGCCACCGAATGACCCAGAAGCACACCACGCCCGACGGCCTCGTCATCGTCGACAAGCCGTCGGGCTTCACTTCGCACGACGTGGTCGCCAAGATGCGCGGGATCGCCCGGACCCGCCGCGTCGGCCACGCCGGCACCCTCGACCCGATGGCGACCGGCGTCCTGGTCCTCGGGATCGAGCGCGCCACCAAGCTCCTCGGACACCTCGCGCTCACCGAGAAGGAGTACCTGGGCACCGTCCGCCTGGGCCAGACCACCGTCACCGACGACGCCGAGGGCGAGATCACCTCGTCCACCGACGCCTCCAAGGTGACCCGGGACGCCATCGACGCGGGCATCGGCAAGCTCACCGGCGACATCATGCAGGTGCCGTCCAAGGTCAGCGCGATCAAGATCGACGGCGTACGGTCGTACAAGCGGGCCCGCGAGGGCGAGGACTTCGAGATCCCCGCCCGCCCGGTGACCGTCTCCTCCTTCGCGGTGTACGACGTCCGGGACGCGGTCGCCGAGGACGGCACGCCCGTGCTCGACCTGGTGGTGTCGGTGGTCTGCTCCTCCGGCACCTACATCCGCGCCCTCGCCCGTGACCTGGGCGCCGACCTCGGCGTCGGCGGCCACCTCACCGCCCTGCGCCGCACCCGGGTCGGCCCCTACAAGCTGGACACGGCCAGGACGCTGGACCAGCTCCAGCAGGAGCTGACCGTGATGCCGGTCGCCGAGGCCGCGGGCGCCGCGTTCCGGCGCTGGCAGGTCGACGCCAAGCGGGCCCGGCTGCTGCTGAACGGCGTCCGGCTGGAGATCCCCGAGGAGTACGCGGGAGCCGGTCCGGTGGCCGTGTTCGACCCCGAGGACCGCTTCCTGGCGCTCGTGGAGGAGCACCGGGGCAAGGCCAAGAGCCTGGCCGTCTTCGGCTGAGCCTGATGAGCCTGAGCCCGGCCGGAGCGCCGTAGCGGCCGTGTCACGGCCGTCGTGGGGCCTCCGGTGTGCTGTTTCCACCGTGAGGCCTCGGCCGCGCTGTTTCCGCCGTGGAGCGGCGGCCGGCCGTCGGCCGGGCCCTGCCGCCGCTCCACGGTCCCCCTCTTCCCCCACCCCTAGGGTTTTCCAGCAGCCCCCGCCTATTCACCCGAGCGGGCGGGCGCTCGGAGTGAACCGGGGGAGCGGAAGGGGGCGCGTTCACCGCGAGAACTGTCCCGCCGCTCCCCGCCTGCCTACCGTCTGGTCAGGGCACGGGGACGGGCGGGGAGGTACGGCCATGGCGGAACGGGGCCCGCGCACCGAAGGCGGGCGCCGGGAGGGACAGGGGTACGGGCAGCCCGTACCCGGAGCACCGGCCGTGCCCGGCGGCCTTCCCGGTGCCGCCCCGGCCGGCGGCACCGGCCCCGCCCTGGTACGGATCCGGGACCTGGCCGGCCGTCCGCTCGGCCTCGGCTTCCTCGCCGACCACGAGGGCACCCTGCTCACCAGTCACGAGACCGTCGACGGCCGCCCCCGGCTGCTGCTGGACGCCCCCGGACAGCGCACCCGCACCATCACCGCCGACGCGGTCACCCCGCTGCCGTGCCGGGGCCTCGCCCTGATCCGCACCGAGGGCCTGGGCACGGACCCGCTGCCGCTGACCGTACGGGACCGGGTCGACGCGGGCAGCTACGTCCACGTCGCCGCCGGCTGCCGGCGGGAGGCACGGGTCCTGGCCGCCACCCGCGCCACCTACACCGCCGCGGACGCCTCCCACGTCCTCGAGGACGCGCTGGAACTGGCCATCGGCACGGCCGGCCGGGACGCGCTCCGGCCCGGCGGCGGCGCGGCCGGGGGACCGGTGCGCGACGCCCGCACCGGCGCGGTCGTCGGCGTCCTCGGCACCGCCCTGCGCGCCGACGGGCGCGAGGCCGGCTTCGCCGTCTCGCTGCGGCCCGCCGACGGCGCCCTCGCGGACCTCCTCGCCCGCAACGCGGCCACCGTCCCCGCCTACGGCGCCGACCTCAACCTCGCCGGCATCCTCCAGCTGGCCACGACCTCGGTGGGCCAGGACGGCCCCCCGGGCGCCCCCGACCCGGTCGAGCGCCCCGGCATCGCCCGCGCGCTGGACGCCTTCACCGACGGCGACCGGCCCGTACTCGGCCTGGTCGGCGCCCCGGGCAGCGGCCGTACGACACAGCTCGCGGCCCTCGCCGCCCGCCGCGCCCGGGGCGAGCGGCCCGCGCCCACGCTGTGGCTGCGCGGCGCCGACCTGGCCGACGCCGACGGCTCGGTGGCCGACGCCGCCCGCCGCGCCCTGGCCCGCGCCGCCCGCATCGTCGCCGCGTCCCGCGCGGTCCGTCCCGAGGACCTGGGCGATGTCACCCCGGAGCACCTGGCCCGCCTCGCCGCCCGGTCCGGCCGGCCGCTGCTGCTCCTCCTCGACGGCCCCGAGGAGATGCCCTGGGCCCTCGCCGACCGCCTGCCCGAGTGGATCCGCGGCACGGCCGAGTGGCTCCACGGGACCGGGGCCCGCCTGGTGGTCGCCTGCCGGGAGGAACACTGGGAACGCGCGGGGCGGGCGTTCCCCGCGGACGTGCTCCACACCCCGCCCGGCGAGGAGGACCGCCCCCGCGAACCCGTGGTCCCGCTGCCCCCGTGCCTCGCCGTCGGGGACTTCACCGCCGACGAGGCGCGACGGGCCCGCGCCCGGCACGGCCTTCCGGACGGCCTCCTCGGCGCGCGGGACGCCCGGCACCCGCTCACCCTCCGGCTGCTGTCCGAGGTCCGGGCCGCCGCCCCCGACGCCCCGCCCGCCGGGCCCCTGGACCGGTACGACGTCTTCGCCGCCTACCTCGACCTGGTGTGCCTGCGCGTCGCGGTCCGCCTCGCCGACGGCAGCGGGCTGCGCGCCGCGGCCGTACGGCGGCTCGCCGCGCGGGTGGCCGGGCAGGTGCACGAGGCGGCCCGGCGCAGCCTCGGGCCCGGTCAGGGCGACCTGGACCGGGAAGCGTTCGAGGCCGTGTTCCCCTGGGGACCCGCCCCGGCCCGCCTCGGCGGCGCCGGCACCGGCTGGGCCTCCGCCGTCCTCGCCGAGGGCCTCCTCGGACCGGCCGGCGGCGGCTACCGCTTCGCCCACGAGGACCTGGCCGACTGGCTGCACGGCATGCACCTGGACCTGGACGAGGCCCTGCGCGCCCTGGTGCACGCACCCGGCGCGCCCGGCGAACGGCCCGGAGCGGCCCGCCCGGTCCCGGTCCCGCACCACCGCACCGGCCCCGTGGTCCAGTCCCTGCTGTTCCTCGCCCGCCAGCACGGCCCCCGTCAACTGGCGACCCGCTTACGGGAGTTGGCGGACGCCCTGGAGCGCGACACCGGCAACTGGTGGGCCGCCCGGCTGCTCGCCCGGACCCTGCTCCAGGTCCCGGACGCGAGCCCGTACACCGAGGTGCTGTGCCTGCTCGCCGACCGGATCACCGCCTGGCGCCGGGACCGGAGACCCGTACCGGCCGAGTTCGGCCCCGCCTTCTGGACCGCGCTGCCCGTCCCCGGCGCCGAGCGCCTGGACCTGCTGCGCCGCCTCGTGCCGGCCGACCCGGCACCCGCCGCGCCGGTCCCCCGCTACCTGGACGCCGTCGACGCACTGCTCGCCGCCGCGCCCCAGGCCGTTCAACCCCTGCTGACCCGCTGGTTCACCGACGAGCGGCCGCTGCCCGCGACCCCGCGCGCCACCGTGGCCACGGCCGCGCAGGCCCTGCTGCACACCCACCGGCACCGGGCCCCGGACGACCTCACCGAGGTGCTGGCGGCCTGCGCCCACCCCCGCGCGGAGGAACTGCTCGGCGACCTCGCCGAGGACGAGCCGCCGGCCCTGTGCCGGGCGGCCGACCGCTGGGCGCACGACGAGCGCCCCGCCCGCCGGGCCGCGGCCGTCACCTTCGGGCTGCGCGCCGCCCCCCACGTCCGTACGGCGGCGGACCGCGCCCTGCTCGGCCGCGCCGCCCTCGCCCTGCTCGCCCGCCCCGCCGACCGCGCCCTGCACGGCGGCGCCCTCGCCCTCCTGGTCCACGACCCGCACACCCGCGACCGCCATCTGCCCGCCGCCCTGCGCCACTTCGCCGACGGCGACCCGCTGCTCCCGCCCAGCGCCCTGGTACCGGCCCTGACCACCCACCCCGCACCCGTCCTGGACGCCTTCCGCGCCCGGCTGCGCACCCCCGAGGGCGCGGATCTGCGCCCCCTGACCGAGGTCGGCACCCCGGCCCACGCCCGGCCGGTCGCCGCGCTGCTCCAGGAGGCGGTGCGGCTGCGCCCGGAGACCGCCGGGCCCCTCGCCCGCCGCGTCGGCCGCCGCCTGGACCGGGGCCCCACCGCGCACCCCGTCCTCCTCCCGCTGGTCACCGCCCTGCTCGACGGCGGCCCGGAACCCCTGCGGGCCTCCCTCGCCACCGTCCTGGCCGGCGCCGGCACGCCCGCCTCCCGTCCGCTGCGCCGCGAGCTGCTGGAGTTCCTGCTCGACCGGGAGCGGGACCCGGCCGTCCTGGACGCCGTCCTGTACGCGGCGGCGGCCCGCGACGACACCGGGGCGGGGCCGGGGGAGGAGGAGACCCGGAGCCTGGTGCACCGCACGGGACTCCTGCTCGTCCGCGCCCCCGGGGGCGCCGCACGCTGCGACCGGGGCCTGGCCGACCTCGTCCGGCACGTGCCGGGCTTCGCCGCCCGCCTGGCCCGCTGGCTGACCGACGCCCCCGACGACTGGGCCGCCCTGGTGGGCCCCGGCACCCGCCGCATGATCGAGAACCTCGCGGGCGTCCGCGTACCGGCGTGAGCGGGACCGGGAACGCCTGCGTACCGGGGGTACGCGCACCGGCCTGGGCGGATACGGGGCATACGCGCACCGGCCCGGCACCACGGAGGACGTGCCCCCCGTCACAGCCCCCATGCCGATGCCGGCGCCGAGCACCCGGCATGGCACCCTTAGACCTGCACAACGAGGTCAGGACAGACACGGACAAGGGTTCGAGGAGCGGTCACAGTGCAGCGCTGGCGTGGCTTGGAGGACATCCCCCAGGACTGGGGGCGCAGCGTCGTCACCATCGGTTCCTACGACGGCGTCCACCGCGGCCACCAGCTGATCATCAAGCACGCCGTCGACCGCGCCCGCGCACTGGGCGTACCCGCCGTCGTCGTCACCTTCGACCCCCACCCCAGCGAGGTGGTCCGCCCCGGCAGCCACCCCCCGCTGCTCGCCCCGCACCACCGCCGCGCCGAGCTGATGGCCGAACTGGGCGTCGACGCCGTCCTCGTCCTGCCGTTCACCACCGAGTTCTCCAAGCTGTCGCCCGCCGACTTCGTGGTCAAGGTGCTGGTGGACAAGCTGCACGCCAGGGCGGTCGTGGAGGGCCCCAACTTCCGCTTCGGCCACAAGGCCGCCGGCAACGTCGAGTTCCTCGCCGAACAGGGCAAGACCTACGACTTCGAGGTCGACGTCGTCGACCTGTACGTCACCGGCGAGGCGGGCGGCGGCGAGCCGTTCTCCTCCACGCTGACCCGCCGCCTGGTCGCCGAGGGCGATGTCGCGGGCGCCCGCGAGATCCTGGGCCGCCCGCACCGGGTGGAGGGCATCGTCGTCCGCGGCGCCCAGCGCGGCCGGGAGATGGGCTTCCCGACGGCCAACGTCGAGACGCTCCCGCACACCGCCATCCCCGCCGACGGCGTGTACGCCGGCTTCCTGCACGCCCAGGGCGAGGCCATGCCGGCCGCCGTCTCCGTCGGCACCAACCCGCAGTTCGACGGCACCGAGCGCACCGTGGAGGCGTACGCCATCGACCGCGTCGGCCTCGATCTGTACGGCCTGCACGTCGCCGTCGACTTCCTCGCCTACGTGCGCGGCCAGGCGAAGTTCGAGTCGCTGGAGGCCCTGCTGGAGCAGATGGCCGTGGACGTGCAGCGCTGCCGGGAGATCGTGGCGGCGGAGAAGTAGGACGGGGCGGGCTGCACGGGGGCTGTACGGCGGCTCCCGACGGCCTACGGCGGCTCTCGGCGGCCTGCGGCGGCTCTCGGCGGCCTGCGGCGGCTCTGCGACGCGAAAGGGCGGCCGGTGCGATGCGCACCGGCCGCCCTTTTCCCTGGGCCCCTTACTGCTGGGGCGGAGCCTGCGGCGGCTGCTGGCCCTGCCCCTGGCCGGGGTACGGCTGGGACTGCGGCTGCGGCTGCGGCTGCGGCTGTCCGGGCTGCGGGTAGCCGCCCGGCTGCGGCTGGGCCGGGTACGGCCGGCCCTGCTGCGGCGGGTAGGGCTGCTGCGCCGGGGGATACGGCTGGCCGGGTGCCTGCGGGTACGGCTGGCCCGGGGCCTGGGGATACGGCTGGGGCGGCTGGCCGGCGCCGTACGCCTGCGGGCCGGGCGCGGCCTGGCCCGGCATCGGCGGGGCGGCCACCGGAGGCGGGTTGCCGTCGCTCGTCCACAGCCCGTGCGCCTGCTGGTGCCGGGTGAAGTCCTCGGCGACCAGCGCGGCGAGGTTGAAGTACGCCTCGCGCGTCTTCGGCCGCATCATGTCCAGGTCGACCTCGGCGCCGGCGGCCAGATGCTCGTCGAACGGCACCACGACGACCCCGCGGGTGCGGGTCTGGAAGTGCGCCACGATGTCCTCGACCTTGATCATCTTGCCGGTCTCACGGACCCCGGAGATCACGGTGAGGGACCGGGAGACCAGGTCGGAGTACCCGTGCGCGGACAGCCAGTCCAGTGTCGTACTGGCACTGCTCGCACCGTCCACCGACGGCGTGGAGATGATGATCAGCTGGTCGGCGAGGTCCAGCACCCCGCGCATGGCGCTGTAGAGCAGACCGGTGCCCGAGTCGGTCAGGATCACCGGGTACTGCCGGCCGAGGACGTCGATGGCCCGCCGGTAGTCCTCGTCGTTGAACGTGGTCGAGACGGCCGGGTCCACGTCGTTGGCGATGATCTCCAGCCCGGAGGCCGCCTGCGAGGTGAACCGGCGGATGTCCATGTACGAGTTCAGGTACGGGATCGCCTGGACCAGGTCACGGATGGTGGCCCCGGTCTCCCGGCGCACCCGGCGCCCGAGCGTGCCGGCGTCCGGGTTGGCGTCGATGGCCAGGATCTTGTCCTGCCGCTCGGTGGCCAGCGTGGAGCCGAGCGCGGTCGTCGTGGTCGTCTTGCCCACGCCGCCCTTGAGGCTGATGACGGCGATCCGGTAGCAGGACAGCACGGGCGTACGGATCAGCTCCAGCTTCCGCTGCCGCTCGGCCTCCTCCTTCTTCCCGCCCAGCTTGAACCGGCCGCCGGCCGCCGCGGGCCGGCCGCTCTTCGCCTTCTGCTTCTTGTTGTTGAGCAGCCGGTCCGAGGACAGCTCCACGGCGGCGGTGTAACCGAGCGGCGCGGCACCGGGGTTGGTCGGCTGCCGCTGGTCGTGCCGCACGGGCTGCGGCCACGCCGCACCGGAACGCGGATCGAGCGGCGCCTGCGGCGCGCCGGCCTCCGGGCCCTGCGGCGGCTGGGGGAAGCCGTAACCGCCGGGCTGCGCGGGGGAGTCGGGTGCGCCGGGCGGCGGGAAGCCGTAGCCGCTCGGCGGGGTGGGGCCGTTGGGGTTCGGCTGGGGCGCCGGCGGCTGGGGGAAGCCGTAACCGCCTGGCTGGGCCGGGGGATTGGGTGCTCCGGGGGGCGGGAAGCCGTAGCCGCTCGGCGGAACGGGCCCGCTGGGGACGGGCTGCGGCTGCGGACCGGCCGTCGGCGCGGTGGGCTGGTTCGGCTGGTGGGGATGGCTGGGGGTGCCGGGCTGGTTCGGGTTGTCCGGCTGCTGCCACGCGGCGGGCGCGGGCTGCGGGGCCTGCGGCTGGAACGGCGGCTGCGCACCGGGCACACCGGCCGGGCCCTGGCCGTGGGCCGGCTGCGGCTGCTGACCCGGCATCGGGCCGGGCTGTTGCGGCCACTGGGCAGCGGGCGCGGGCGCGGCGGGCTGGTACGCCGGCGGCAGCGGCGGCACCCCGTGCGGCGGCGCGGGCGGCGGCGTCCAGCCGGGCTGGGCACCCTGCGGAGCCGGGGGAGCGGGCGGCGCGGCGGCGAACGGGGCACCGGGAGCGGGCTGGGGCACGCCGGGCTGCGGGGCCGCCGGGGGCGGCGGGAAGCCGTAGCCTCCGGGCTGAGGGCCGCCGGGCTGCGGGGTGGCGGCCTGCGGGGCGTCCGTGGGCGGGGCGGCGGACTGCTGGACGGCGTGGTCCGGGGCGCTTTCGGCCGTGGTGCCGTCGGCCGGGGTGCCGTCGACGGGAGCGCTGTCCTCCGGCGTGCCGTCGGTGCCGTCCTCAACAGCGCCCTCCCGGGCGGCCGGGGCCTGCGCCGTACCGTGGGGAGCCGTACCGTCCGTCGGCTCGGCATCCGAGGGCTCCGAGGACTCGGAGGGCTCGGAGGGCTCCGGAGCGTCGGTCCGCGCGGAAGCGGCGGCACCCTCTCCGGCACCACCCTCCTCTGCGGTCGCCTCGGCAGGCTTCTCGGCCGAGCCCTCCTCCGCCCCGGAATCCACGGTGGCGACGGGCTCCGCACCCTCCGCACCGCCTTCGCCCCCCTCGGACGGAGAGCCGCCGGGGACGACGGCGTCCGAGGCCACCGCAGCCGAACCGGCGGCCTCCTCGTCCTTCCCGGAACCCCCGGCTCCGTCCCCGTCCCCGGCCCCCTCGGCCGAACCGGCGGAGCCCTCCGTACCCTTCTCGCCCTCCTCGACCGTCTGCTTGGCGGCGGCCGCAGCGCGCTCGGCGAACTCGTCCATCTGGCGCTTGAAGGCGACCGCGGAGAAACGCATGGTCGCCCCGCTCTCCAGGTCCCCGTTGTCCGGCTCCGGACCGACCGCGGCGGGAGCGGCCGGCGCCTCCTGTCCGGCCACCGGCTGCTGCGGCTGCTGCGGCTCGAAGCCCTCGGGCAGCCGCGGCATCGGAACAGGGCTGCCGGCCGGCGGCGCGGGCTGCGCGGCCGGGGCGTACGGTGCGCCCTCGGGAGCGGAGGCAGGAGCGTACGGCGCACTCCCGGAAGCGGGCGGGGCGTACGGCGTGCCCTGCTCAGGCGTGCCCGAGGGCGCCTGCGCGGGAGCGGCCGGCGGATACGCGGCCCCCTGCGGCGGCGTGAACGGAGCCCCCGGCGGCGGTGCGAACGGAGTGCCCTGGGCGGGAGTGCCCGTCGGCTGGACGGCCGGCGGCGGCGCGGGAGCCGGGGACGGCGGGCTCGCCGGGAACGACGGGACACCGGAACCGGCCCCGGTGCCCGGGTCTCCGGAGCCGGGGAAACCGCTCCCGCCTCCCGACGTACCCGAGGCGTTCTGCGTGTACCAGGCGGGGGGAGCGTAGTCGATGGTGAACTCGCCGGTGGTCTCGACCGCCTCCGCGTCGGGCTGGTCATCGCCGGGTGTGTCCCAGCCCCCGCGCATCCCGTCCCGATCGCTGCTCACAATTCCTCCTGGTGTGGTCGAGCACCCTCATGCCGTGCCGGGGCGACCATGTCGTGTCGTACCGAGTCGTCCGTAGTCGTTCGGGGCGGTCCGGTGCACCGGACCGCCCTCCGGGACACCGACGCCGGTCCACGGGTCCTGCCATCGCGCCCGCTCCCAGCCTAATCACCGGAAGCCGCACCCCGGCAGGCCCGCCCGCCTCTCCGCGTCCGCCCGGCGGGCCACCGCCCGCCCGAGGACGCCCCACCCGTCCCGCCGGGCCACCAGGGCACCCGAACAAAAGGGACGGGCAAGGGCAGTTCAGTCCATCCGGCGAGGCGTGCCCAACAATCCGATCTCGGCGTCCGTGGGTTGCGTCAGCACGTACTGCCGGTCACGGTCGGTGCACCACAGGGTGACGCCGTCGGGCAGCGCCGGCAGTGACTCCACCTCGGTCCGCGACAGCCCCATCGTGCGCCCGAGTTCGGCCGCCTCGTCCGGCGAGACCCGCTGGATGCCGGCCAGCCGCGCCTGCCGCAGCAGCCGGGGCGCGACCGGGCTGAGATACGGCAGCAGCGTCAGCACCGACTGCCAGGGACCGGACACCACCCGGCCGCGCGGGGGCCGCATACCGCAGTCCCGCACCACCAGTACCGGCGTACCGGCGGAGGCGCCCTGCGGCGGCACCCGCCCGACGTCGTACACGGACAGGCCGTTCTGTCCGCCGCCCATCGCGTGCACCATCTGCATCCAGGCCTGCGGCCGGCCGGTCTCCACGGCGACCCGGGCGCCCGTGGCTGCCGAGCGCAGCGCCAGGACCTGCGCGGTCCACAGGCCGCCGATCAGGACGACGTCGTAGGGCGTGGGCCGGTTGATGCCCAGCACGGCCGGCTGTCCCTCGGCGTCGACACCGGCCACCACCCCGTCGTCCCCGACGGGCAGGGCGAGCGCGTCCAGTTGCGGCACGGGCAGCCCGTGCCGGCCGTGCCGGGGACCGATCAGGCCCAGCCCGTGCCGCAGCCGGTCCACCGCCCGCCGCGGCCCGGACGGACCCGGCGCACCGGGTGCCGACCCGCCCGCCGCCGGGTACGTCGTCGGAATCGTCGTCACCGCGCACCTCCGAGGGGCAGAGTGGCCAGCACGCCGGGCAACTGCTCGCGGTCGAGCCGGGCCAGACCCGCCCCCGACTGCCGGGCGGCGGCCTCCAGAGCGCGGCGCGCCGCCACCAGTTCGTCGTCGCTGCGCCCGGTCACCCGCAGGTGCCCGCACAGCGACACCTCCTGCCGCTCCCCGGGTGCGAGCGTCAGACTGAAGGTGGTCGCCAGGGCCGGTACCGCCGTGACCCGGGCGACGAACTGGGGCAGCGACTCGGCCCCGCCGCCGCCCAGCGGAGGCCAGCGCCGCACCCAGTACGTGGTGTGGCGCCGGTTGTCGCAGCGCCAGCTGCGCCCCGACTCCTCCGTGCGCCGCTCCCGGGTCTCGCTGCGCCCCGCCTCCGCGGTGACCAGCGGGTTGGCGCAGGCCGAGGTGGCGAGGGCGGCGACCAGCTCCTCCTCGTCCAGCACCCGGGCCCGGAACCCGGCGCCGGTCAGCCGGCTCGCCAGATGGTCCGCGGCCCGTACGACACACTTCTGCGCGCCCTCCAGCCCGCCGCCGCGCGCGGCCACGGCCTCCGCGCACAGCTCGGGATCCAGCTTCAGCGCGATCCAGGTGATGCGCACCGCCGGGGCGCCGGTCTGCTCCTGCAACGGGATGTAGTTGGCGACGGCCACCGACTGCTGGGGCAGGTGCAGCGCGGGCGCCGGCTGCGTGTGCAGCACGATCTGCGCGGACTCCAGGCGGATGCCGTCCACCTCCAGCGCGTCCCGCACCAGGCCGAGCGGCAGCGGCTGGCGGCTCCGCTCGGCGCGCAGCGCGGTCGCGTCGGCCTCCACCTGGAGCACGGCCGTGACGAACGTGCCGTCCCCGACGATGCCGGCCGGCCGCCGGTCCCGCGCGCCGTACGAGTACGTGCGCAGGGCCGGTTCGCACTCCACCGCGGGAACCAGCCCGGGCTCCGTGCCCGGCGGTACCGGGGTGCTCGCGGCCCGCTTCTGCCGCGCCCGCAGCTCCCGCGCGGTGGCGAGCCACTCCGGCAGGGACCGGCCCCGCCGCCGTACGAAGGCGAGCAGGACCAGCACCAGCGCGACCACCGCCGCCGGCACCAGGACCGCCATGCCGACGGCCCAGCCCACCAGCAGCACGGCCGCCGCCAGCTCGACCAGCACAAGCCGTTGCAAACGGAACGACCCGGCCTGGCCCGGCCGTTGCCTGAGCCCGGGCGTGACCTGCCGGCGGTCCGTACCGCGCCGGGCGGACGCACCACGCGGCGCGGACCCGGACCCGGCCGCACGGCCTCGCGCCGCCGACCGGCCGCGCGCTCGCGTCCGCGTTCCGGAAGCCATCACTGCATCCCCCCGATTTGCTCACAACTCGCTGGAACCAGGCCACTGAACAAGGCCCTTGAGGGCCCAGGTACCCTACCCGCTCCACGAGCCCCGCCCCATACCAGGCATAGTAGGGGCCGGGTCCGACAACGGAGGGCGGGGGAGCGTGGTCCCCGGGTGCGCTCCGGGCGAGTCACGGGGAGAAACAGGCACAGATGGCATCTCGGCGGGACCAACTCAACGCCTACACCTTCGCGAAGCGCCGCATGCTCGCGTCGTTCGTGCAGTCGTCACCGGATGCCTCCGACGAGGGGGCTCCCCGGCCACTGCGCGCGATCCTGCCCGGCGCGATCGTCGGCGTGGTCGTGCTCGCGGCCTTCGGCGCCTGGGGGATGTTCAAGCCCACGGCCCCGCAGGGCTGGGACGCCCCCGGCCAGAAGGTGATCATCGCCAGCAAGTCCACCACCCGGTACGTCGTCCTGAAGACCAAGGACAAGGTCCAGCTCCACCCGGTCCTCAACATGGCGTCGGCCAAGCTCGTCCTCGACACCCAGAGCGATGTCGACGTGGTCACCGTCGACGAGTCGGTCCTCGACAACGGCAAGATCCCGCACGGCGTCACCATCGGCATCCCCTACGCCCCCGACCGGCTGCCCTCCGGCAAGGAGGCCGGCGCCGCCAAGGAATGGGCCGTCTGCGAGCGCCCGAGCGGCAGCGGCGGCTCCGTCCAGAAGGCCGCGTTCGTCCTGGCCGAACGCGACCAGGGCAAGCTCCGGGGCAGCCGGCAGAAGCTGCGCGGCGGCGAACTCCTCTACGTCGCCACCCCGGACAAGAAGCAGTACGTGATCGACGCGCACGGACGGGCCTACCCCGTGGACGCCGGCGACACCCTGCTGCTCCAGACCATCGTGGGCGCCGACCGCACCCCGCAGCGGGTGACCAAGGAGTGGATCGACACCCTCCACCCCGGCGACCCGGTCAGCTTCCCGCCGGTCACCGGCGCGCCCGGCGCCGCCGCGCACGCCCCCGGCCAGCTGGACGACCGGGCCAACCGCGTCGGCATGGTGCTGCGCGCCCCGGTCAACGGCCAGGAGCAGTACTTCGTCGTCCTGCCCGGCCGGGTCGCGCCCGTCTCCGACTTCGTCGCCCAGCTCCTGCTGGCCAGCACGGACCTGGTGAAGCTCGGCCAGGCCGGACACGCCCAGGAGGTCAGCGCGGGCGCCATCACCCGGGGCGAGCCGTTCGCCGCCGAGCACACCTGGCCCACCGAGAAGCCCAGCGCCGTCAACAACCCCGCCCCGGCCGCCGGCAGCCGCAACACCGTCTGCACCATCCTCAACCACGTCGACCCCGACAACGGCGCCACCACCCTGAGTACCTGGGCCGGCACCGACTTCCCCGCCGTCCTGCCCACCGGTTCCTCCAGCGCCTACGTCACGGCCGGCTCCGGCCAGCTCTACCGCCAGTTCCAGGGCCGCGAGACCAAGGCCGGCCCGGTCTTCCTGGTCACCGACACCGGGTTGCGCTACGCGCTCCAGTCCAACGACGACAGCGTCGGCGAGGACAAGCGCATCGGCGTCTCCGACAAGCAGCGCAAGCAGCTCCAGCAGGAGGCCAGGCTCGCGCAGACCCGCCTCGGCTACGCCGACGTGAACCCCGCCCCCATCCCCGCCCCCTGGTCCAAGTTCCTGCCGACCGGACCCCGCCTGTCCACCGCGGCGGCCCGCCAGCCGCAGGGCTCCTGAGGGGGCGGACCGATGACGCCCACGTTCCGCACCCGCACCCGTAAGACCTTGACCCGTACGACCTCGGTGGTGACCGCGGCGATGGCCGCCACCCTCCTGACGGCACCCACGGCTGTGGCGGACTCCGCCTCCGACCAGTGCACGTTCGACAAGACCAACCACAAGTACGCCGGCACGCCCTGGGCGCTGCAGCGCGTCAACCTGGACGCGCTGTGGGCCCAGTCCAAGGGCAAGAACGTCAGGGTCGCCGTCATCGACACCGGCGTGGACACGGCCAACCCCCAGCTCGCGCACGCCGTCGACGCCTCCTCGGGCGCCAACTTCCTGCCCCCCAAGGACAAGAAGGGCCAGCCCCTCGACCGCGGCAACAACAAGGGCACGACCGACACCGTCGGGCACGGCACGCGGGTCGCGGGCATCATCGCGGCCCGCCCCATGAAGGGTACGGGTTTCGTCGGCCTCGCCCCCGAGGCCACCATCATCCCGGTCAAACAGAACGACGCGGACGGCAACGGCACGGCCGTCACCCTCGCCCGGGCGATCCGGCACGCGATCCACGCCAAGGCCGACGTCATCAACATCTCCCAGGACACGGCCAACGCCGCCGCCCCGGACCCCGACCTCCAGCGCTCGGTGGACGAGGCCCTGGCGGCCGGCATCGTCGTGGTCGCCTCGGCCGGCAACGACGGACTGGGCGGCAACCGGAAGAAGACGTACCCGGCGTCGTACCCCGGGGTCCTCGCGGTGGCGGCGTCCGACCGCAACAACGAACGCGCGGCCTTCTCCCAGTCCGGCGACTTCGTCGGCGTGGCGGCCCCGGGCGTCGACATGATCTCCACCGTCCCGAAGGGCGGCCACTGCCCGGACAACGGTACGAGTTTCTCCGCGCCCTACGTGGCCGGCGTGGCCGCGCTGATCAAGGCCAAGCACCAGCGCTGGACGCCCCGGCAGATCGTGGCCCAGATCGAGCAGACCGCCGAGCGCTCCATCCCCGGCCACGATCCCCTGGTCGGCTGGGGCGTGGTGGACCCGGTCCGCGCCCTCACCGAGGACGACCACCCGATCGAGTCCCCGCACCCCGACGCGGGCCTGACCCACGCGGAGGCACCCACCCCCGCGAAGCTCACCCTCGGCGAGACCCCCCGCGAACGCACGGCCCGCATCGCGACCTACGTCGCGGTGGCCGTGGCGGTCCTGGTGGCGGGCCTGAGCGGCGGAGCGGTGGCGGTACGCGACGCCCGCCGCAGGCGCCGCGGCCTCGGGAGAGGCGGCTCATGGACACGCTGAACCAGCTGAACGTACTGGGCGCAGCCCCCTCCGCGGTGCCGGCCCGTCCATGGCCTGCGTGAAGTCGGACAGATCCGCTCCTGGCGCCCGAACGTCAACCCGTCGGCGCCGCACCTGCCGGCCTCCGCCCTCGTCGCGCCCCGCGTCCTCTCCCTGAGCCTCGCGGGCGCCGGCGTCTCCTGACCGTCCAGGGCCCCGGCGCCTGCAACGACGGCTCCTGGAGCGACGGCGAACCGACCAGCGCGGTCCACCGGGCGACCGACGACCTGAACGGCTGCACCTCCCCGGAAGGGCGAGTGCTGACGGGAGGAGTCCCGCCTCGCTTTCATCCGAAGGAGTGAATCAACAACGAGACGAGGCCGACACCGGACCGGCCTGATTCACCCCATCACCCCACCACCTCGGCCGACGCATCACACCTCGCCTCCTCGTGTGCGAACAGTGCGGCGTTCCGGGCCAGCGAGATCAGTCCTTCGCGCACCTCCGGGCCGCCCGCGGCACCGCCCCGCTGCTTGAGCTCCACGACGACGCCCAGATGCTCCTGGGGGGCTTTGGCACGGCACGGGACGTAAACGGCGGCGAGCTTCTCCGAGGCGATCGCCTTGTCACCGGCCTGGAACGACGTCACGGCGGAGAGCGGCGCGGCATTCGCGACCACGTCATTCACCCATTCATCGGCCTTGTCGTACCGCAGCATCTCGGCCGTTGCCGTGAGCAGCATCTTTCCGTCACCTTTGACGAAACAGGACGTCTCGTACGTGCGGTCCCTGTCGTCGATACGGCGATGCATGATCTGGTCGTCGAAGGAGTACGAGGACTTGTCGGGCAGAACCCTTCGCAACGCCTCAGCCGACCCGGACGAGGATCCCAAGGTCGCGCAGACAGCCGAGGCCTTGATCTCACCCCTTCCCTCTTCGAAGGGCGGGGAATCGAGGGCGTAGGCCAACTTGAAAGCCAGGACCAGGACACCTTCTGGTGGCAGGTGGCTTACGAGCACTCACGGGACCGCTCCACCGCGTCGGTGAAGGCGGCCGCCAACTTCTTCATGGCAGCGCTGTTGCCGAGATCCGAGTCATTGACCTGGATCGAGGTGTACAGCAGGTGCCTGGCGTGTTCCGGATTCTTACAACTTTTGGCCAGCTTGACCGCACCTGTACCGGTATAGAAAAAGCCGTTGCCGGCCGACTGCGCCGCCTTGTCAGTCTCCGGATTGGCTGTGACGACGGTAGAGACGTCAACGTCGTCCTCCCACCACTGGAGATCGGCCATCACCGCCCAGCGGCCGTCCACATCCACCCGGCACATCTTCCTGGTGGGCACAGGGCGTGATTCCCGCACCTCGACCTTCTTACCCGCTGGAAGAAAGGGAGAAAGAAGGTCTGGATCCACCGAAACACCACACAGGGCTGTGGGCGCGGTGTGCTCCCTCTCAAGCGTAGATTCCGAGCACGCGGACACAAGGCCAACCGCAGCGACGGCTACTGTGCCCGCCATGACCCAACGAGTGAGCTTGTACGCGGCCTTCGGCCGGCTCCATGTCGGCATCAGATGTCCGTGATGAGCTCGGGCCCAACTTGCTGCATGTAATTGCCGCCCTCCAAGAAGCCCTTGGAGGAGGAGTCCTCCGCCCAAGAAGCGACGTCATCGGTGTTAGCGATGTGATATGCCTTGGCTGATTCGAAAGTGGCCTTTCTGGTGTACTTCATATTGTCGGCGTTGCCGAACTGCCAGTTCTCTCCCATTTTGGGACCGGCCTTGTCCTTGGCGTCGCCCTCGGCATCCTTGAAAAGCTCCTCGAGCATCATGCTGGTCCCGGTTCCAGCGGCGCCGCCCACTCCAGCGCCCACAGCAGGAGACGCGATGAAGGAAGTCCCCACGCCGACGCCGGTACCGACCGTTCCGGAGATGAGGTTCTTCCACTGGGCGACCGAGTGGTCGAAGTCTTTGTCCGAGGCTTCGGCCGGGCCTGCAACCGCTTCGTTCCGGCCCATGGCCAGGACTCCGGAGACCTGGCCGGAGTGTCGCCCGATGTCCCGCACCGTGAGTTCCAGATCGTGGTGCGGACGTTGATTCTCCGGTAGTTCAGGGTTCAGGTGATACCCCATCAACTCACCCATGTAATTCTTCTGGCCCACTTCAACAGCCGCGTATCCCTTCGGGTCCTGGCCGACGGCGAAGAGGAAGCGCGTCGCTTCGCGACGGTCCAGTTCGGCCTCGGCGCCTTGGATCGGATACAGCTTCTGAATGCGGTCCCAAGCGGCCCGGTCGTCCTCGTCACCCTTTTCGGGATGCTGCTCCACATCGGTCATCGCGCGGTCAATGTCTGGAAGGTACTCCGAGGCGATCTGCCCAATGCTGTCCGACATGTAACCGTGGTCGGTGAGGCGTCCGTTGTCGTCCGAGATCGAAGACACGATGCTCTCGAACAGCTTGGCCTGCCCCGGAGTATGCGCCGGGGTGTCAGCGGTGGGCTGCTCGCCCGCAGGATGCCCCGTGGCAGCCGCTTCCAAGGCTGAGGCCAGATTGTCGCGGCCGTCCGTGCTCTCCCCGCGGCTCAGGTCGCTGTTGCTCTCATGCGGCCAGTGACGGTCCTCGAAGAGGTACTTGAAGTTGGAGACCGCGGTCTTGTGGTCGCCGTCCTTCGGGATGAAGTCGTCGTTGAAGAACTCGGTCGCGGCGCCAGGGTTGTTCGACAGCCCCTTGAGATAGCCTGACAAGGGATCGAAACCGGAGTCACCTTTCATGTGGTTCAGATAGGGACTGAATCCCATCCGCTGCCAGGCCGCGTGCTTTCCGTCATGCGTGAACGTTCGCTCCGTCTCCATGAGGCTCTTGCCGTACTGCTTCATGAAGTCGTCGTCGTAGTCGCCCACGCGCATCAGGTTGCTCATGACCTGGAATCCGAGCAGGCCGCCGCGCTTGCCGCCGACCTCTTGGTCGCCGATGTCGACCATGCGCCGCTTCCACTCGGTCATGTCGGCCGTGTCGCTCTGGCTGGCCGTGGCGAGCGTGAGGCCGAGGTTCTTCTGCAGCTCTCCCAACTGGTCGCGGCGCTCGTGGTTCACGTCCCAGGCGACCTGGGGGTCACTGACGTTGGCCCAGAAGGACAGAGTCTCGTCCGGCCCGAGGTCCTTCGCGAACCGCTCCGAGAACAGCGGATCGTCGTGGTACCTCTTCAGCCCCGCGTTGAGCCGGTCGAAGTCCTTCACCGACAGGTCGTCGATGTCCTTCTTGGCCAGCTTCGCCAACTCGTCGGCTTCCTTGACGGCTGCTGCCGCGGTGTCCCTGTCGTTGTAACTGGCGTCCGAGAACCCCATCCGGGCCTGGTCGACGATCGCCGTGAGGACGTTCTTGGCCGAGTTGTCGCTCTCCGTGGCCTTGCTGAGGATGCCCTGGATCTCGTCGCGGAGGGCGTCTACGTCCCTCTGGTCGGTCGCGCTCTTGTTGCCGCTTGGGTCCGAGGCCCAGTCGGGCCGCGTGTTGCCCATGACCGTGAACTGGCCACAGCCCGTGTCGACGACGGTCAGGTTCTTCTTCTGACCGCGCGAGACCGCGTCCGTCAGCTGCTGGTGGAACGTCTTCAGCTCGTCCCGAGTGTCACGGAGGATGTTGTGGATGGTGGTCGCCTGTGTGTGGGCGTCACCGAACTCGCCGGCCGTCTTGCCGATGAACTGCTTGGAGACCTGGGCGTTCACACCGGCCCAGTCGGCCGCGTTGGCAGCCTTGTGCAGGTCGTCCTCGGCGTCCTTCTTCAGGTCCGCGAGGTGCTTCACGAGTGTCGACCAGTCGCTGACGGCATCGTCGAGCAGCTTGTAGTTGGCGTGGTAGAGCGCGTTGAAGTCCATTGATGGTCGTCCCAAGGAGGCGTGCCGGCGGTGTGATCGTCTGCGTCGTCAACAACCCGACGTCGCTACTCCTCCTTCTTGCCCTTGCCCTTGTCGTGGACCCCGTAGTCGTTCTTCTTGCCCGGAGCCCCCACCCTCTCGTCGAACCCGTCGTCCAGCGCGTCGATGCTGCTCATCTGCCGCTGGATGTAGTGCTCGTCGTTCGCGTGCACGGCCTTGGTGGTCTGCATGTGGTTGGAGATCTGGGCGCAGGCGTCCATCAGGGACTTCAGCTGCTCCTCCCAGCGGTTCGAGACGTGCTGGAGGCCGGCGCCGAGGGCGAAACCCTGCTTGGTGAGGTCACCGGCCGCGGAGTCGCTGCTCGGGGTCGCGACACGGGCCTTGTCCCACAGCTGTTCGTACAGGTGGTGGGCGGAGCTGCCGATCTTCTCCAGGTCCTTGTGGCCGACCTTCAGGTCACCGGTTTTGCCGGGGAGCGCGGCGGTACCGCCGCCCCCGTCGACCTGGTTGAGCCGCATGTGCGTTGACTGCCCCTGGGCGGCCTGCGTCTTGAGCTGCTCCCATTCGTCCCATGCCATGCAAGGGCCCCTTCCCCCGTGGTTGGTCCGGTGCCGGCACAACCTAGCAACGAACGCCAGGGAAGAAATGCACTATGTCCTCCATGTGTGATCTGCCGGATGTGAAAATCCGGCGGAGAGTGCCGCTCGCGAGCTACGGGGTCGGTCTGTGATTGCCGCAGTCCTACCCCGGACCGCTTCGAAGCTTTCACCACGCCGCACATGTGAAGCTTCTGCGTAGATATCGAAACTCTTCTGTCGTTATTGACCGTCTTGTCGGTATCCGGCCGTCCAGGAGTCGGTCACTTCAGGACAGCTTCGCAACTGAACCGTCGCATAGTTCAGTTGGCCGTCAATTACGCAGTGACTACAGTGGTCCGCGACGGATCGGTGCCGCGGCCGGGTGCCGCCCGGTCCGTCCAGCTCTACCAACGGGGAAACGGGGAAGGGGTCGCGGTGGGCGACGGTGGCGGCTCGGGCATGAGGCGTGGCATCGATGCGCTGCAGGAGTTCAAGGACAAACTCGACGGCGCGCTGAAGGAATTCGAAGGCGGGCAAGGCGGGCCGTCCCAGATCGCGCAGCAGACGCTGAGCCGGTCGTCGTTCGGTGGTACGAACGCCCCGTTCGACGAGGCGACCGACCTGCATACGGCGTACGAGACCGTCCACTCACGCCTCACCCACCTCTCGAAGACGCTGGGAATGCACATCGAGGCACTGAAGCTCGCCTCGCACGCGGCGGATGCCACCTACGACGGCACCGAGGACCAGGTCCACCGGCGGTTCTGGCAGATCCGCATGGAACTTGGCGCGCAGTACCAGGACGAGGTGGCGAAGGGCACCGCCGGCAAGCAGGGGGCGGACGGCAAGTCGACGGGGAAGACGGACCTCAAGTGAGCGACGACTGGAAGCACAAGCCTGAGTACAAGTCCGCCGCGCAGCAGGTCGACAAGGAGGTGGGCCAGCAGGTCAAGCCCATCACGACCGCGCAGAACGTGCTGGCGCACATGCCGTTGTTCGGCGGGGTCCGGGTCAACCTCGTCGGCTCGACGAACTTCGAAGGCCACAAGCTCAACGACATGATCGACCTGGTCGAGCATGCCAATCCGGAGCACCTCGAACTGACCAGCAAGTCCCTGTTCGACGCGGGCAAGGACATCCGCAAGGCCGCGTCGGACCTGGAGCAGCATCTCAGGGTCGACTGGGAGGGCGAGGGTGCCGAGGCCTTCCACGCCTACACGCAGAAGCTCATCCACTACACCAACAGCCTCGCGGGATACGCCGACGCGGCCGGCACCCACCTGTCCGTAGCGGCCACAGGACTTGCCTCCGCCCGCATCTCCATGCCGCCCAGGGACACTCGACCGGCGGCCGAGCAGAAGCTGCCCACCGAGCTGCCCAAGGCCAAGCAGGTCGAGAGCGACCCCGACTACGCGGCCGCGCTGAAGGTCGAGAAGAACCGCCAAGAGGCCATCAACCAGATGAACCGGCTGGCCTCGTACTACAAGGTCGCGGCGACGGACCTGAGCAAGGCGAAGGAACCGGAGCCGATCGAGCCCATTCCGACCCTCGGAGTGCCCAAAGCCTTCGCTGACGACGTCAAGCGAGGGTACGGTTCGGACTCGACGTCGTCCGCGTCGACACCGACGGCTGCGGTCCGGGGCGATGCCGGTGACGGCCACGCCGCTGCGGCCACGTCGCACGGGACGACGGCTCACGGGACCACGGCTCACGGGCACGTGACCGTTCCCCCGCTCAAGGAAGTCCACGAGCCTGGTGCGCCCTCCGGCCACGACGTCGGCACGGAGATCAACACCACGACCACCCTGCCCCCGCAGGCGCCCACCACTCCGTCGCCCACCACTCCGACCCCCACTCTGCCGACGACCAGCGGCGGCGGACCGCTGCCGCCACTGCCCACCGGGCCGATGGCGCCCCCCGTCACGCCGACCGGGCGTACTCCCGGCTACGGGCCGGGCGGGCGACCTCCGGTGACGGCCCAGGGGCGTACCGGTCCTACAGGCACCGGAACCGGCCGAGTGCCGCAGGGCCCGACGGGAGAGCCGGGGCGTGCCGTCTCCACCGGCCGTGTCCCGCAAGGGCCGATGGGCCAGGCGGGGCGTTCGGTCCCGGGCAGCCGAGTGCCGCAGGGACCGGTGGGACAGGCCGCTCGTGCCATGGGACGCACGACCCCGCCGGGACAGCCGGCCGCACGCGGGCCCGTACAGTCCGGGCATGCCCCGACAGGCCGCCCCGTCACCGGGGGAATGCCGAGGACGACGGGCGCTTCCGGCGGGCGTACCGGAGCAACTGGTCCCACGGGGTCGGCGCGCAACGGTGTCGTGGGCGGCAAGCCCGTCACGGGCCGTACGTCCGGAAGCACGCCCAATCCCCGTGTGCCGCGCGGTATGGTCGTCGGCGCCGAGGAACCGTCCTCCGCCACGCCGCAGAAGGGCGCCATCGGTCAGCGAGGTGTCTTCGGTGCTCCCAGGATGCAGCCTGAAACCGGCGCGAGCCAGGCGGTACTGCGCTCGGCGGGCAACCCCGAGGGGGCCATCGGAGTGCCCCGCGGTGCGGCGAAGGGCTCCGAGTCCAGCGGCTCCGGGCTCGGGCGTGGTGCCGTGGGCGGCCGCCAGGGCTCGGACGGCGAGAGCGGTCGTACCGGCGGGACCGCCGAGAAGGAACAGCGCCGCTCGTCGCAGCAGCGGCGCGATGTGCCGAAGACGAGCGACTGAACACGAGCGAGGACACAGACAGGCATGAAGCCAGGGACCGGCCGACGCGGCTCGATGACGGCGCTCCTGACGCGGCGCAAGGTACGGCGTCTGTCCGCCGTGTGTTCGGCGCTGGGCGCGCTCGTCGTGACGTCGGCGACGCTTGCTCCGGAAGCGGCCGCTGTCGATATTCAGTCCAAAGAGTGGTACCTGGACTTCATGGGTGCTGACGACATCTGGAAGATCAGCACGGGCAAGGGGGTGAAGGTCGCCGTGATCGACAGTGGGGTCAATCCGGCGACTTCTTCCCTCAAGGGGCAGGTGCTGGTGGACGAAGTGCCCAAGTCTGTGTCTTACCACGTCACCCACGACAAAGCAGGGCACGGCACCTCCATGGCCGAGATCATCGCGGGTACGGGAGCCGGCGGGGGCATCAAGGGTCTCGCTCCGGACGCCAAAATCATTCCCTTCCGCATCGATGGTGGAGGGTTGGTGGGCGAGGAGATCGCCAGGACGCCCAGCGTGCCGAAAGCGATTCGGGCAGCCGCCGATACCGATGCAAAAATCATCAACATGTCTTTCACCGGTGGGGACATCCACGACGGCACGGACACCGCTGTCAAGTACGCGGTGACCAAAGGCAAATTGATCTTCGCCTCCATCGGCAACGACGGCGACAAGGGCAATATGCCCTCCTATCCGGCCAACTTCCCCGGCGTCATCGGCGTGTCCGCCCTCGACAAGACCGGAACGGTGGCCAAGTTCTCCACGTTCAACAACTACGTGGACCTCTCGGCTCCGGGTTTGCACATCCCCTCCTGGTGCGACGGCACGTTCACCGAGTACTGCGACACCGACGGCACCAGCCCCGCCTCAGCCATCGCCTCCGCGTCCGCCGCCCTGATCTGGTCCGCTCACCCGGACTGGACGGCCAACCAGGTCCTGCGCTCCCTCGTCGACACCGCCGCCCGTTCCTGGCCGAAGGACACACCCAGCAGGTACCTCGGCTACGGCGGTGTCCGCCCGCGCCGAGTGCTCATCAACAAGGACATCGACCCCGGGCCGCCCGACGTCGATCCGCTCGCCGCCCAGAACGGCACGCTGACGGCGTCCCCGAGCTCCTCGGCCAGGACACCGTCCGGGAAACCGGGCAAGGAGACGGGTTCCGCCAACGGTCCCACCTCCGCCCCCGCCGCGAAGGACACCGATTCCGGCAGCGGCACCCAGACCTGGGTGATCATCGGTGCCGTAGCCGCCGTACTGGTCATCGGAGGCGCCGGTTTCGCCGTGCTGCGCGCACGCCGTAACGCCTGAGCGGTCTCCCGCATACCTGCTCATTCGCCGAGTGAGCAGAGACCCGCTTGCCATCAGTGCTGACGCCCGACACATGACTCAGCGCCCGGCAAGGTCAGTTCACACAGAAAGGCATGGAAATGGCGACGCAGCGCCAGAAGGTAAGTGACAAGGACATCATCGTCCTTGAAAAGGAGCTTCTGCACCGTTTCGAGGGCATCAAGGGCCAGCTGAAGGAACTGCAGGCCCTCATCGACAGCCTCGAGGGCAACTGGAAGGGCATCGGCGCCGGCGCGTTCAACGCCAAGCAGACCGAGATCAACGAGCGCATGGTCCGCATCGGCAACATCCTCGCCAAGTTCATCGAGGCCATGAGCACCACCCGGAAGATCAAGGACGGCACGGAGGACGAGGTCCGCTCGCAGGTCCAGAGCATCGACGTCAGCGTCGGCGGCTCGACTTCGGCCCTGTCCAGCTACTGATCCCCGCCAGGTCACCACTTTTCAGCAACGGAGCAATCATGGGCGTCAACAACAGCGGCGAGCTCGAAGTTTCCTACGGCAGTCTCGATGAGACCGCCACCCAGCTGGCCAACCACGCGCGGCGGCTCGAGGAGGGCCTCGAGGCCATCAAGCAGAAGGTCGCCGGCGTCGCCAGCATGTGGGAGGGCGAGGCCCACAACGCCTACACCGAGCAGCAGGCCGCCTGGGACCGCGAGGCCCAGGGCATCCACGAGGCCCTGGTCCAGATCGGCAAGGTCGTGCACGCGGCCGGCGGTGACTACCAGGGCGGCGACCGGAAGGCCGCCAGCTACTTCATGTAAGCGGCACCGGCACGGTACCGACCGGCACGGTACGGACCGGCGCGACAGGGCAAAAGGGTGGGCACGCACGGGAGGTGCCCACCCTCTGTCGTGCCGGGCGCACCGGCCCTACGAGGGAACCGGGACGATGCTCGTGCCGAAGCGCCGGCACCCGATCGGTGGTAATCACCCACACGTCGGCGCCGTACGCGTCGCCGATACGGATGACGTACCCGCTCGGGGCTACTGGATCCGAGGCGGCTGCCACCGCGGCAGCGTTGCGCGGGCGTCCATGGCCCCTGAGGCGGATGTACGCGACCTCGGTGCGACACTCGCGTACGCCCCCCTGCCCCCCTGAGCCACACGGCCCCGAACGGACGACTCCCGGTCACCGCGCGTACCCGTCACCGACCGCCTAGATCCTGGCCGGCATGACGAACGGTCCGGTGATCCCGGAGCCCGTCTCGCACCCCAGCAGGCCCGACAGGGCGCGGCTGGAGTCGTGCAGGACACGGAGGTGATCCTTCCGTGCGGCGGCAGGTGGTTCGGCGTTCTCGTGAGCGGTGCGTACCTCTCCCCGGACCAGCTGTGTGGTCCCGTCGAACTTCGCGCTGGCGCAGTCGAAGTACAGGAAGGCGGTCTTGGTCCCCACGAGCGCCGTCTTTCCCATGCGATACCGCGTGAAATCCGTGGCAGTCGCGCGCTCCCGGGGAAGCCTCCGGCTCAGTGAGAACTCCACCTCTACGGATGCGGGCCCGGACGATTTCGTATAGGCGCCGCAAAAACTCAGTCCCGTTTCATCGGTCTTACCCGTCAAATACTGGGCGGCAAGCTGCTCGGCGGTCCGTCGGGGCTCGCCCAGGTACTCGGCCTTCGTCGACGCGGGAGTATCAGCGAGCCGAAGCATGGCAGCCTTGGCTTCCGCGCTCAGGACCTGTGAGCAGGAATGACCGGTGTTGTTCTGATGGGCTGGGTCCTTGGACTGCGCATCACCCTCCTGACATCCGGTGACTGCGAGCGCGACCGTGAGCAGCATGGCGCCGAGAAGCAGCGGCCTCGTTCGGTGAGCGGTTCGGCTAGGCATTGGGCAGCACCCCCCGCTGGCTTTCTCCATCGGTACCCTTCACATAGCCGCTGTTCAAAGCCTCTTCCAGGTCCTGCCCGAACCCATCGTCGTCGTGACGGATCCCGTGGTTGCGCATGAAGCTTTCCATTGGCGCCGCGGCGGCTTTGTGGCCGACTCGGTAGACTTCGCTGGTCTGTTGGTGCACGGAAGCCGCACTGTCGTGCTGCATCGTCTCGGCGCCGTCACTGATCACATTCGCGATCTGCTGTCCGATCGCGCCCGTGCCGGCGTCGGTGAACACGGGAATGAGGGTGCCGGCTACTCCGGCTGCGGCCACCGGGGGGAGGAAAGCGGCGCCGGCCGCGATACCGACACCGGCACCGAACTGAATCCAGCCGGCTTTCTTCTCCAGGCTCTTGTTGTAGGCCTCGTCCCTTGCGAGTCCTTCGGCCCTGACCTGGTCCGCCCGGGATTGATCCAGGATGCCCTGAATCTCTGCCCCGGTACGGACTACCTCCCGTGCGTGTGGCTGGTTGATGTGACCGTCGTGAACTTGGGATTCCAAGGCGGTGGTTCCGTAGACCTGCTGAGCGGTAGAGATTTCAGAATAGCCGTCGGGGTGCTGTCCGACCGCACTCAGGAACTTGATTGCGTTTCCATCGCCGAACTGCGCGTGTCCGGTCGAGTTCGCCGGATAGTACAGACTGTCCGTACGGTTTTCGTTCAGGGCCCAGTTCAGGTCATCGATGTAACCGGCTCCCATTCGACCGAGGCTGTCCGCTAGGGGATCCTGGATCCTTTCCGGATCGCCGTATGTCTCCACGACCTTCGCCATGACAGCGGCTGAGACGCTGTCGCGACGTAATGTCGGTGCCGGGTCGTCGTAGGAGTGTCCCAACGTGGCAGCCTCCAAGGCATGGCCCAGAGCGTCCGGCCCGCCTTCGCGGGCGTGCGCGGCGGCGTCGCTGCCGGGGGCCGCCAGGCTGTCGGGCGCCCACTCGACATCCTTCTTCGTCAACTCATCGAAGTACGTATAGCCCAAGGCGGCACCCTTCTTCACCGTGCCGTCCTCGTTGTACACCGTCGGGCGGATGTCGTCGGAGAAGAACTTCTTCGCCGCCTCGGGGCTGTGCCCCAGCCCCTCGAGCACGCTCGTGAGCGGATCGTACCCGGCACCGTCCTTGCCCGACGGGTTGAACCCCCAGTTCGTGTCGGCTCCGCCCGGCATCGGCTTGTTGCGCATGAAGAAATCGGGGTTCTTGTGATGCAGCTGGACGATATGTTCTGCGATCGGGCTGATGAATCTCGGGTCATAGCGTCCGTACCGCAGCAGGCCGCCGAGAATCTGATAACCGAAAGGCAAGGTCGTTGCCCCGGGATACAGCTCGATCGGCTTTGTGCCCAACTTTCTGAACCGTTCACCCCAGGAAGACGGCAGATGTGCCTTGTTGTCCGGGTCGGTTGCGGTGGCCAGCGCGGTTCCCAGGTTCCGTTGAAGCTGCCTGGTCAGTTCCAGACGCTTCTTGTCATCGCCCTCGGTGCCGTCGAGCGACATGCGGCCGTAGAACTCCAGCAATTTTTCGGGGCCGCCGAGTGATGCGTAGAACGCTGTGCTGAAGTCTGGGTTCTTCGCGTTCCATTTGATAATGGAATTGAATTCTGCGAGTTGGCGATCGCTCATCCTGGTGCCCAACCCGGCCAATTCGGTGGCCCGCTGTTGCTCTGCGTCGTCGAGTGAAGTGTATGTTTCGTGCCCGAAGTCATGTGCATCGCTGCCGTGGCTCTTGGCGAGGGCGCGCGCCACCGAAGCATCGATCTCTTGGCCGTGGGCCACCAGGTTGGCGATGCGCGTCGCCAGTTCGTGAGCTTTGCCGAGTTCCTCCTCGGTGCGGGTGTCGTCCGTCGTCCGGTCGTGAGGAAAGAAGACATGGATCACCGGGCCCTCGCCCTGGCTCCCGTACTCGTACACCTTGACGCCGAGCGCGGGAGCTTCCTCCTCGAGGGCAGTCCTCAATTTCTTCTGGACGGCGACGAGTTCCCTGTGCGCGTCGTCGAGAACCTTGTAGATGCTTTCGGCCTCGGCGTGTGCGTCCCTGAACTCCTTGGCCGTTTTACGGACGAACTCGCGGGTGACATCAGAGTTGACTCCAGCCCACCGTGCGCTCTCGGCCCTGGCTCGTAACCCTCCCTCGGCTCTGGTCGCCAAGGTATCGAGCTTGTCCACAACCGACTTCCAGTCGGTGACACTGGCCTCCAGCTTGCTCAGATCGACTTCTGTCAGGCCGCTCATCGAGACGGTCACCATGACTCCCGTTACTTGAAGTACTTACTCAGCTCGGATACGGGTGTGGCGGAACCGTCTGCCCGTTTCAGAGACGCGGCGATCAGGGCATCATCGTGCGTATGGGTCTTCTGTGAGTAATTGAGGTGATTCGAGATCGTCGCGCAGGCTTGCAGGAGCGAGTTCACCTGGCTCGTCCAAGTCCTGACGGAACTCGACAGCGCCGGCCCGGTGGCGAAACCGTGACTCCTGAGCTCGTTCGCGGCCTGCGCGGTGGTGCCGGCGCTCCGCCCGTCGGAGCCCATGCCGTCGATGTCCGCCTGCTTGCGAAGCGCATCATGCAGCGCATAGGCCTCATGCCCAATGGCGCCCAGGTCGTCCTGGTGCACTATCAAGTCCTTGCCGCCCCCACCGGCGCTGTCGGCCAGTTGGTCCAACTGGGTACGGGGCGTCCTTTCCGTGCTTGCTTGACGCTTCAGGTCTTCCCACTCATCCCAGGCCATCGGGGCTCCTTGCTCGGACCGGCGATTCACCGCGCGCGATGCGACGCTAATGACGAGCCGCCTGACGCTGCAAGGACAATCGGTGAAGTAGGCCGTAACCGGTCCCTCGGCCGCCGTGCCGCAAAAACGCCGGATCCCGGCAGTCGAATGGCTGCCGGGATCCGGTAGGTGCGCATCTGGTGCCGCAGGCCGGGAGGTGACTCAGTACTCCACTTCCACCAACCCCGTCTGAACCAACGGCTTCCCCCGCTTGCGGGAGACGAAGACGCCGCGGCCCGCCGGCATCGGTCGGGGGCGGACTCCGCCGAGGATGTCGCCCTCGGCCGGGTCGCCGGCCAGGATCAGGCCCTGGGCGCCGAGTTCCTTCATGCGCTGCATGAACGGCTCGTACGAGGCCCGGCCCGCGCCCGCGGAGGAGCGGGCGATGATGAAGCGCACGCCCACGTCGCGGGCGAACGGCAGCATTTCCGTCAGACCGCTGAGCGGGTTGCCGCTGGACGTGGAGACCAGGTCGTAGTCGTCGATGACGACGAACACCTGCGGTCCCCGCCACCAACTGCGGTCGCGCAACTGCTGCGGTGTGACGTCCGCCGTCGGCGTGCGGCGCTGCATGAGGTCGGCCAGCGCCGTCATGTGATGGTCCATCTGGCTGGACATGGGGATGTACTCCGCCAGGTGGGAGGCGGGGGTCACGTCCAGCAGGGCGCGGCGGTTGTCGACCACGAAGAACTTCGCCTCGTCGCCGCCGTACCGCAGCGTCAGCTGCCGGATCAGCAGCCGCAGCAGGTTGGACTTGCCGGACTCGCTCTCGCCGAAGATCAGGAAGAACGGGTCCTGGTCGAAGTCGACGAACACCGGCTCCAGGTTCTCCTCGTCGAGCGCGAACGCGACGCCCCGCCGCGGGAAGCGGTCGCCCGGCGGCAGATCGGCCGCGTCCAGCCGGCGCGGCAGCAGCCGTACCTTGGGGGCGCCCGGCGCCTGCCAGTGCCGTCCGACCTCGGTGGTGAGCGCGGCCGTGGCCTCGGCCAGGTCCGTGTCGGAGGTGAGGCCGTCGATCCGCGGAACCGCCGCCATGAAGTGCAGCTTCTGCGGGGTCAGACCGCGGCCGGGGACCCCGGCAGGCACGTTCGCCGCCACCTTGCGGTCGATCTCCGAGTCCATCACGTCGCCCAGGCGCAGCTCCAGGCGGTTCATCAGATGGTCCTTCAGGTTCGCGCGGACCTCCATCGAGCGGGACGCGGTGATGACGAGGTGGATGCCGTAGCCGAGGCCACGCGCGGCGATGTCCAGGACCGCGGGCTCCAGGCCCTCGTAGTCCGTACGGAAGTTGCCCCAGCCGTCGATGACCAGGAAGACGTCGCCCCAGGGCTGGTCGGTGACCGAGATGTCGCCGCGGGCGCGCCGCGCGCGGTAGTCGGCGATCGAGGCGATGCCGGCCGTACGGAAGTACTCCTCGCGGCGGGTCAGGACGCCGTACACCTCGGAGACCGTACGGCGCACCCGCTCCGGGTCCAGGCGGGAGGCGATGCCGCCGACGTGCGGCAGGCCGTCCACCGCGGCCATTCCGCCGCCACCGAAGTCGAGGCCGTAGAACTGCACCTCGTGCGGGGTGTGGGTGAGTGCGAAGCCGCAGATCAGGGAGCGCAGCAGGGTGGACTTGCCGGACTGCGGGCCGCCGATGATCTGCATGTGGCCGGCCGCGCCCGAGAAGTCCAGGAGCAGGCGGTCGCGGCGCTGCTCGTACGGCTTGTCGACCAGGCCGGCCGGGACCACCAGGCGGCCCGCGCCCTCGTAGTTCGGCTGGGTCAGACCGCGGCCCGGCACCGCCGCCAGGCCCGGCAGCAGCGCGTCGAGTGCCGGCGGGCTCTCCAGCGGCGGCAGCCACACCTGGTGGGCCGCCGGGCCCTGCGCCTCCAGCCGGCGCACGATCACGTCGAGGACGGTGTCGGCCAGCGCCTCGTCCACCTCGGGCTCGGAGTCGGTGCGCTGCTGCGGGATCGCCGTGTACCGCACCGGCACCTCGGTGGCCGTGAACAGCACCGGGCGGCGGTCCACCGGGAGGCGCCCGCCGGCGGACAGGGCCGTCTGCCGGCCGCCGGAGCGGTAGACGCCGGAGACGTAGGCGGCCTTGAACCGGACCATCTCGTCGGTGCCGTACTTCAGGAAGCCGGAGCCGGGGACGTTCGGCAGTTCGTAGGCGTCGGGCACGCCGAGCGCGGCCCGGGACTCGGCCGCGGAGAAGGTGCGCAGACCGATCCGGTACGAGAGGTAGGTCTCCAGGCCGCGCAGCCGGCCCTCCTCCAGGCGCTGCGAGGCCAGCAGCAGGTGCACGCCCAGCGAACGGCCGATCCGGCCGATCTGCACGAACATCTCGATGAAGTCCGGCTTGGCGGTCAGCAGCTCGCTGAACTCGTCGATCACCAGCACCAGGGACGGGATCGGCTGGAGCGGGGCGCCGGCCGCGCGGGCCTTCTCGTAGTCGTGGATGTTGGCGTAGTTGCCCGCGTCGCGCAGCAGCTCCTGGCGGCGGTTCAGCTCGCCGCGGATGGAGTCGCCCATGCGGTCGACCAGGGTCAGGTCGTCCGCGAGGTTGGTGATGACCGCCGCCACGTGCGGCATCTGCGCCATGCCGGCGAAGGTGGCGCCGCCCTTGAAGTCGGCGAGGACGAAGTTCAGGGTCTCCGAGGAGTGGGTGACCGCGAGGCCCAGCACGAGGGTGCGCAGCAGCTCCGACTTGCCGGAACCGGTGGCGCCGACGCACAGGCCGTGCGGGCCCATGCCCTCCTGCGCGGCCTCCTTCAGGTCCAGCATCACGGGCCGGCCGTCCTCGCCGAGGCCGATCGGCACCCGCAGGCGTTCGGCGAGGGCGCGCGGGCGCCAGGTCCGCTTGGTGTCGACGGAGGCCGCGTCGCCGAGGCCGAGCAGGTCGGTGAACTCCAGGTTGGCGAGCAGCGGCTCGTCGTCGTCACCGCCGGAGGCCATGCGCAGCGGCGCCAGCTGCCGGGCCAGCGCCTCGGCGGACTCGTAGGACAGCGCGTCGGGGCTGCCCTCGTACACCTCGCCGTGCCCGGACTCCAGGCGCAGCAGGCCGGGCTGGACGACGATGGACAGGTCGCCGCCCGCCGTGGTCAGCTCGCCCGGCACCACCTCCAGGACCGTGACGCCCTGGAGGCCCTCCGGGTTGGCGAGCACCGAGTCCGGCAGCAGGGACAGGTCGTCCAGGACGAGCACGATGTGCGGTTCGTCCAGCAGCGGCGCCGCGGCGGGATGGAAACGCGGCCGGCCGGTCAGCCGGGTGGCCAGCAGGTCCTCCAGCTCGCGCGGGTCGGAGCCGATGAGCCGGCGCGAGCCCGCGCCGTCCACCGCGCCGGGTGCCTGCGCGTGCGGCAGCCACTTCACCCAGTCCCAGTGCGCCAGCGCCTCCCGGCCCGCGGCCACCGCGATGACCAGGTCCTGCGGGGAGTGCAGCGAGGCCAGCGAGCCGACCAGGGCGCGGGCCGAGGCCCGTACGGACTGCGGCTCGCCGCTGACCGTGACGTGGTAGAAGGCGCGCAGGGACACCGCCATCGGCAGGTCGCCGACACTGCCGTGCGCGGCGAGGAAGCGCTGCATCGCGCCCGCGGTCAGCGGCTCCAGCTGCTCGACGGGTCCCGTCTCCGGGGCGACGAGCGGGGTCGCCAGCGGCTGTGCGCCCAGGCCGATGCGGACGTGCGCGAAGTCCTCGTCGCCGGGCCGCCGCTCCCACACCCGGCTGCCCTCGGCGACCAGCGCCCAGAGCTGCTCGGGGGAGGGGTGCAGGTAGTACTGCGCGTCCCGCTGCTTCCCGGCCGTGGCCACGGCGGACCGGCGGGTCTGCGACAGATAGCTGAGGTAGTCGCGGCGCATGTCGGCCAGCTGGCCCTGCGAGCCGCGGCGGAAGCGGACCACCATCGCGATGGACATGGCCACCGTCGAGGCGATCATGATCATGCCCATGATCTTCATGAACGGCTGGCCGTTCGTGAAGAAGAAGACCACGGAGCCGCCCATGCCCAGGGTGGGCAGGAGCTGCATCAGCACGCTCTCCTGATGCCCCCGCGGCAATTCGGGCGGTGGCTGGACAACGACCTCTTCCGTGGGCACTTCGGACGGAAGCGCCCTAGGGGGGCGCTTGACGACAATCTGGCTCACCGCTCACCAATTCCCTTGCCCGACCCAGGCGTTCCGCCCGCCGCCCCGTGTCCGGCGGGCGCAGGCCGCCGCGCGATCCTACTGAGTTCACGCCCCACGGGTGAGCGGTAGGGTGCCGGATGTTCGCGTGAGCACACGCCGAGCAGGCTGGACATACCGGGGCAAACCCCTCAAGGGAGAGGGGGAGCGGCCCCGGAATCCCGCCCCACGGCAGCCGGGTCGCCGCGCACCGGGCGAACCGGCACGGGACCTTCACGACACGGACGCACCATCACCACTGAGCACGACGACGCACCACCACCACTGAGCACCACACAGACGCACCACCACCACTGAGGGGGAGCAGCAGGTGAGCATGACGGCCGCCGCCACCGGCGGACCCGGGACGGGAGCCCCTTCCGGTTCCGGGTCCGGCACCGGACTCGGCTTCTGCCGGGTCACCATCGTCGCGCCGGACAGCCGTATCGACGTGGCCCTGCCCGACGACGTCCCGGTCGCCGACCTCTACCCGGAGATCCTCCGGCTGTCCCAGCAGAGCCCCGCGGCCGGCGCCCCGGTCGGCTACCACCTGGTCCGCACCGACGGCACCGTGCTGGACAGCGCCCGGTCCTTCGCCGCCCAGCGCATCCTCGACGGCGAACTGCTCACCCTGCGCCCGTTCGCCGAGTCCCTGCCGCCGGCCGTCTTCGACGACGTCGCCGAGGCCGTGGCCTCCTCCGTCACCAAGCAGCACAAGCTGTGGAGCGGCGACCTGACCCGGGCCGCCGGCCTGGCCGGCGGCGGTGTGCTGCCCGCCCTGCTCGCGTTCGTCGCGTGGACCGCCGACCCGCGCCACGACATGCACGGCCTGGCCGGCATCCTCGCCGCCGTCACCGGCGTCCTGCTCGTCGTGCTCTCCGCCGTCCGCGCCCGCGTCTACGACGACCGCGGCTCGGCCGTCGCCCTCGGCCTCGGCGCACTGCCGGGCATCGGCGTCGCCGGCAGCGGACTGCTGCCGCTGAGCGCCGGGGAGGGCATCGGCAGACTCCAGTTCCTGCTGGCGTGCGCGGCCGTCCTCGTCGCCGCCCTCGTCCTCGCCCTGTGCTCACCGCACGGCGACGGCCCCTTCGTCGCCTTCGTGTCCGCCTCCGCGGTCGCCCTGGTCGCCGTCTTCATCGCGACCCTCACCGACTGGGCCCCCCGGGAGACCGCCGCCCTGTGCGCCCCGGTCGCCGTCTGCGGGCTCGCCTTCCTGCCCGGCCTGTCCATGCGGTTCGCCCGGCTGCCGATCGGCTTCGAGAACCCCAGCAGCGGCGGCACCCCCCGCCCCGCCTACGGCGCCGAGCCCGCCGCGCAGGAAACGGTGGACACCGAGCGCATCGAGGCACAGGCGCGGCGCGGCCACGAACTCCTCGTCGGCATGGTCGGCGGCTGCGCGCTGCTCGCCGTGGGCGCCTGCGCCGTGCTCGGCTTCTCCGACGACGTCTGGGCCCAGCTGCTCGCCCTCGCCACCGGCATCGCCATGCTCATGCGCGCCGGCCTGTTCCGCTACACCGCCCAGGTCGCCCCCGTGCTCGCCGCCGGCCTCACCTGCCTGGTGCTGCTCGGCCTAGGCCTCGCCCTCAACCCGCCGGACCACGTCATGCGCGCCGCCCTGGCCGGTGACCGCACCGACCTCGACATCCGCACCATCTGGCTGATCGCGGCCATCGCCCTGGCCACGGCCCTGGTCACGGCCCTCGGCCTGATCCTGCCGCGCGGCGGCCTGACCCCCTTCTGGGGCCGCTTCCTGGAGATCTGCGAGGGCTTCGTCCTGCTCACCCTGATCCCGCTCGCCCTGGCCGTCTTCGACGTGTACGCCAAGGCCCGCGCCATGACCAGCTGACGCGGACACGACGCGAAAAGGGGCGGTACGCGCGCGTACCGCCCCTTCTCACGCCGCGCCGCTCACTTCACTGCACGTCCAGGCCCCCGTTGTGCGCCATCGGCTTCAGATCGAACTCCCCGTCGCGCGCCCCGAGCACGAACGCGGTCCACTCCGCCTCCGTGTAGCGCAGCACGGTGTCCGGGTCGAGCGAGGACCGCATCGCCACCGCACCCCCGGGCAGGTACGCGATCTCGACCCGCTCCTCGTGCTCCTCCGTACCCGGCGCGCAGTGCCACTCCACGCCCGAGATGTCGAGCGCGTACAGCTCGTCCCGCTCGCGCTCCTTGCGCGCCTTCATCTCCGCTTCCGTTTCCGCCATCTGCGGCGACCCCTTCCCGAGGTAGGTACGATCCCGGGGCTCACCCTAGTGGCGCGCGCCACCGGGGCGGCGGCGTTCGCCGACCGGGCGCAAGGCGCCCGCGATCGCCTGGTACCCTGAGTGACGGCCGTTTGTGTACGCACCCCCGGAACCGTCCGTGTTCTGGAGGCCGCGCCCAGCGGATCCCCGCCTCCCGAGTAACGGAAGCTCCCCCGAGACGTAGACCGGGGGCACTCGGTGGCCACTCACACACCATGAGGAGTACGCGTGTCGCTCGACGCCGCTACGAAGAAGCAGATCATCGCCGAGTTCGGTACCAAGGAGGGTGACACCGGCTCCCCCGAGGTCCAGGTCGCTCTGCTCTCCCGTCGGATCTCCGACCTGACGGAGCACCTCAAGACCCACAAGCACGACCACCACTCCCGCCGTGGCCTGCTGATCCTGGTCGGTCAGCGCCGCCGGCTGCTGCAGTACCTGGCGAAGAAGGACATCCAGCGCTTCCGTGCGCTGGTCGACCGTCTCGGCATCCGCCGCGGTGCGGCGGGCGGCGCCAAGTAAGTCGCCATGAGGGGAGCGGTTCCCGACGACTCGGGGACCGCTCCCTTTGCCGTATGCGGGACTGAGCCGCACACACGGTCACCACGGCCGTACACGTGGAAACGTGCGGAGTGTCACTCACGCTTTGTAGTGTGGTAGCACGACGCACCGCGTAGAAGACAGAACGAGGAGAAGCGCACCCAGTCGCCGCCGGTCCTCGGTAGTGGCCCCCGGGGAGAAGCCCCGGGTGCTTCGATCGAAGACCGGCCCGCACCGCACGGAGCGCCTCTCCACACGCCGTCCCCCTGCCACACGGGCAGGCACAGGACGAAGACGAGGAGAAAACGCTAGTGGAGAACGAGACCCACTACGCCGAAGCCGTCATCGACAACGGCCCCTTCGGCACCCGCACCATCCGCTTCGAGACGGGCCGCCTGGCCAAGCAGGCCGCCGGCTCCGCCGTGGCGTACCTGGACGACGACACCATGGTGCTGTCGGCCACCACCGCTTCGAAGAACCCCAAGGACCAGCTCGACTTCTTCCCGCTGACGGTGGACGTCGAGGAGCGGATGTACGCCGCCGGCAAGATCCCCGGCAGCTTCTTCCGCCGTGAGGGCCGGCCCTCCGAGGACGCCATCCTCACCTGCCGCCTCATCGACCGTCCGCTGCGCCCGTCCTTCAAGAAGGGCCTGCGCAACGAGATCCAGGTCGTCGCCACGATCATGGCCCTCAACCCCGACCACCTGTACGACGTCGTGGCGATCAACGCCGCGTCCGCGTCGACGCAGCTGGCCGGCCTGCCCTTCTCCGGCCCGATCGGCGGCGTCCGCGTCGCGCTGATCAGCGGCCAGTGGGTCGCCTTCCCGACCCACACCGAGCTGGAGGACGCCGTCTTCGACATGGTCGTCGCCGGCCGTGTCCTGGAGGACGGCGACGTCGCGATCATGATGGTCGAGGCCGAGGCCACCGAGAAGACCATCAAGCTGGTCGAGGGCGGCGCAGGGGCGCCGACCGAGGAGGTCGTCGCCGCCGGTCTGGAGGCCGCCAAGCCCTTCATCAAGGTGCTGTGCCGCGCCCAGGCCGACCTCGCCGCCAAGGCCGCCAAGCCGACCGCCGAGTTCCCGATCTTCCTGGACTACCAGGACGACGTGTTCGAGGCCCTGACCGCGGCCGTCCGCCCCGAGCTGGCCCAGGCGCTCACCATCGCCGGCAAGCAGGAGCGCGAGGCCGAGCTGGACCGCGTCAAGGCGCTCGCCGCCGAGAAGCTCCTTCCGGAGTTCGAGGGCCGCGAGAAGGAGATCTCCGCCGCGTACCGCTCGCTCACCAAGCAGCTGGTCCGCGAGCGCGTGATCAAGGAGAAGAAGCGCATCGACGGCCGTGGCGTGACGGACATCCGTACGCTCGCCGCCGAGGTCGAGGCCATCCCGCGGGTGCACGGCTCCGCGGTGTTCGAGCGTGGCGAGACCCAGATCCTGGGCGTCACCACCCTCAACATGCTCCGCATGGAGCAGCAGCTGGACACCCTCTCCCCGGTGACCCGCAAGCGCTACATGCACAACTACAACTTCCCGCCGTACTCCACCGGCGAGACGGGCCGCGTGGGCTCCCCGAAGCGCCGCGAGATCGGCCACGGCGCCCTCGCCGAGCGCGCCCTCGTGCCGGTGCTGCCCGCGCGCGAGGAGTTCCCGTACGCGATCCGCCAGGTCTCCGAGGCGCTGAGCTCCAACGGCTCGACCTCCATGGGCTCGGTCTGCGCCTCCACCATGTCGCTGCTGAACGCCGGTGTGCCGCTGAAGGCCCCGGTCGCCGGTATCGCCATGGGCCTGATCTCCCAGGAGATCGACGGCGAGACGCACTACGTCACCCTCACCGACATCCTCGGTGCGGAGGACGCCTTCGGCGACATGGACTTCAAGGTCGCCGGCACCAAGGAGTTCGTCACCGCCCTCCAGCTCGACACCAAGCTGGACGGCATCCCGGCCTCCGTCCTGGCCGCGGCCCTCAAGCAGGCCCGCGACGCCCGTCTCCACATCCTCGACGTGATGATGGAGGCCATCGACCGGCCCGACGAGATGTCCCCGAACGCCCCGCGGATCATCACCGTCAAGATCCCGGTCGACAAGATCGGTGAGGTCATCGGCCCCAAGGGCAAGATGATCAACCAGATCCAGGAGGACACGGGCGCCGAGATCACCATCGAGGACGACGGCACGATCTACATCGGTGCCGCCGACGGTCCCTCGGCGGAGGCCGCCCGCGCCACGATCAACGGCATCGCCAACCCGACGATGCCCGAGG
This sequence comes from Streptomyces sp. NPDC038707, assembly GCF_040636485.1. Classification (NCBI taxonomy): domain Bacteria; kingdom Bacillati; phylum Actinomycetota; class Actinomycetes; order Kitasatosporales; family Streptomycetaceae; genus Streptomyces; species Streptomyces sp. NPDC038707. The sequence continues at coordinate 8,116 of NZ_JBEZUP010000011.1, read as the reverse complement.
TCGGCGAGCGCTACCTGGGTACGGTCGTGAAGACGACCACCTTCGGTGCGTTCGTCTCCCTGCTGCCCGGCAAGGACGGTCTGCTGCACATCTCGCAGATCCGCAAGCTCGCCGGCGGCAAGCGCGTGGAGAACGTCGAGGACGTCCTCGGCGTGGGCGCGAAGGTCCAGGTCGAGATCGCCGAGATCGACTCCCGCGGCAAGCTCTCCCTGATCCCCGTGATCGAGGGCGAGGAAGGCTCTGACGAGTCGAAGGACGACGCCGAGCAGTGACGTCCCGTAGCTCGAAGGCGACGGCCCGCCCCTCCTCGGAGGCGCGGGCCGTCGCCCGTACCCAAACCCTCATCAAGGGCAGCAACGGCATCGGCACGGTCCGCAAGACCACCCTCCCGGGCGGCCTGCGCATCGTCACCGAGACGCTGCCCTCGGTCCGCTCCGCGACCTTCGGCATCTGGGCCCACGTCGGCTCCCGCGACGAGACCCGGTCCCTGAACGGCGCCACGCACTACCTGGAGCACCTGCTCTTCAAGGGCACGGCCCGCCGCAGCGCACTCGACATCTCCGCCGCGCTCGACGCGGTCGGCGGCGAGATGAACGCGTTCACGGCCAAGGAGTACACGTGCTACTACGCACGCGTGCTCGACACCGACCTGCCCCTGGCCATCGACGTGGTCTGCGACATGCTGACCGGCTCGCTGATCCTCGAAGAGGACGTCGACGTCGAACGCGGCGCGATCCTCGAAGAGATCGCCATGACCGAGGACGACCCCGGCGACTGCGTGCACGACCTGTTCGCGCACACCATGTTCGGCGACAACGCCCTCGGCCGCCCGGTCCTCGGCACCGTCGACACGGTCAACGCCCTCACCGCCGACCGCATCCGCCGCTTCTACAAGAAGCACTACGACCCGACCCACCTCGTGGTCGCCTGCGCCGGCAACGTCGACCACGCCAAGGTCGTCCGCCAGGTCCGCGCGGCCTTCGAGAAGGCCGGCGCCCTCAGGAACCCGGAGGCGCTGCCCATCGCCCCGCGCGACGGCCGCCGTACGCTCCGCACCGCCGGCAAGGTCGAACTGCTCGGCCGCAAGACCGAGCAGGCGCACGTCGTCCTCGGCATGCCCGGTCTCGCCCGCTCCGACGACCGCCGCTGGGCCATGGGCGTGCTCAACACCGCCCTCGGCGGCGGCATGTCCTCCCGTCTCTTCCAGGAGGTCCGGGAGAAGCGCGGCCTCGCCTACAGCGTGTACTCGTACACCTCCGGCTTCGCCGACTGCGGCCTGTTCGGCGTCTACGCCGGCTGCCGGCCCAGCCAGGTCCACGACGTGCTGCGGATCTGCCGCGACGAACTCGACCACGTCGCGCAGAACGGCCTCTCGGACGACGAGATCGCCCGCGCGATCGGCCAGCTGAGGGGCTCCACCGTCCTCGGCCTGGAGGACACCGGCGCGCTGATGAACCGTATCGGCAAGAGCGAGCTGTGCTGGGGCGAGCAGATGTCCGTGGACGACATGCTGGCGAAGATAGCCGCGGTCACCCCCGACGAGGTCCGCGCGGTCGCCCGCGACATCCTGGGACAGCGCCCGTCGCTGTCGGTCATCGGTCCGATCAAGGACAAGCAGGCCGCCCGGCTGCACGACGCGGTCGCCTGAAACACCACCGGTTAGGAAGCAGGAACATGAGCAAGCTGCGCGTGGCGGTCCTCGGTGCCAAGGGCCGGATCGGTTCCGAGGCGGTCAAGGCGGTCGAGGCCGCCGAGGACATGGAACTGGTCGCCGCCCTCGGCCGGGGCGACAAGCTGGAGACCCTCGCCGAGACCGGCGCCCAGGTCGCGGTCGAGCTGACCACCCCGGCCTCGGTCATGGGCAACCTCGACTTCTGCGTGCGCCACGGCATCCACGCGGTCGTCGGGACGACCGGCTGGACCGACGAGCGCCTCGCGCAGCTGAGGGGCTGGCTCGACCGGTCCCCGGAGACCGGCGTGCTCATCGCGCCGAACTTCTCCATCGGCGCCGTGCTCACGATGAAGTTCGCCCAGCTCGCCGCGCCGTACTTCGAGTCGGTCGAGGTGGTCGAGCTGCACCATCCGAACAAGGTGGACGCCCCCTCCGGCACCGCCACGCGCACCGCCCAGCTCATCGCCGAGGCCCGCCGGGCGGCCGGCACGGCCCCGGCGCCGGACGCCACCGCCACGGCCCTCGACGGCGCCCGGGGCGCGAGCGTCGACGGCGTCCCCGTGCACGCCGTCCGGCTGCGCGGCCTGCTCGCCCACCAGGAGGTGCTGCTCGGCGGCGAGGGCGAGACCCTGACCGTCCGGCACGACTCGCTGCACCACAGCAGCTTCATGCCGGGCATCCTGCTCGGCGCCCGCCGCGTGGTGACCACTCCGGGCCTCACCTTCGGCCTGGAACACTTCCTGGACCTGAGCTGAGCCCGAACACGTCATGCGCGCGAAGATCACCTACCTCGTCACGGCCGCCGTCCTGGTCTTCTACTTCGTCCTGGTCGGCAGCCGCGGCGTGATGCTCCTCCAGTCCGGCACGCTCCTCACCGTCACCTTCGGCGTGGCGGTGCTGATCCTGCCGGTCATCGGCGTCTGGTTCCTGTGGAAGAACACCCAGTTCGTCCGCAGGGCGAACCAGCTGGCCGCCGAACTGGAGGCCGAGGGCGGCCTGCCGGTGGACGAGCTGAAGCGCCTGCCCAGCGGCCGGATCGACCGTGACTCGGCCGACGAGGTCTTCGCCCGGCGCAAGGCCGAGACGGAGGCGTCCCCCGGCGACTGGCGCTGCTGGTTCCGCCTCGCCGTCGCCTACCACGACGCCCGCGACACCCCGCGGGCCCGCAAGGCCATGCAGAGGGCCATCGCCCTGCACGACGGAAAGCCCGTGCGGGCCTGACCCGGGCCCGCGACGCCCCGGCCGTACCCGCGCCCCGGCGTCCGCGGCCCGGCATCTGCGGCCCGGCACCCCGCGCCGGTGGCGTCTTTGGGGCGGTCAGTCGCGTCCGCACTCCGCCGCCCACGCCTCCACCGTGTCCGCGGCCCGGTCGAAGGCCATCGGCCGGCCCAGGAAATCCAGGGTGTGCGTGGTCAGCAGCGGCGGGGTGTCGTCGGGCGGCAGATCCGTGCGGACGAGGGCCAGCGCCTGACCCTGCACCGTGCGGGGCAGCCCCAGCCAGCGCACCGGCCGCTGCACCGTCCGCACCGACACCACCCGCGCCCACGGCAGCGTGCGCGTCCGCAGGAAGCCGGTCCGGCGCAGCCCTCGCCGGCTCACCCACACGCCCATGCGCAGCAGCCGCAGCGCGCCCGCGATGATCAGCAGCCCCGCGACGAGTACCGCCACGGCACTGGTCACCGAGCCGGTCAGCGCGGTGAACACCGCCCCGAACAGCACGAACGAGGCGAGCAGCAGCCACAGCGCGGCCATGCCCACCCGCCAGGGACCTGGCCGGTAGGGGCGCCGCCAGCGGTCCGGGTCGTCATGGGGCAGGGCACTCTCGGCTGCCGTCTCGAAGGTGCGGTCGGCCGTCGGAAAGGGCAGGGGCACGGCTGGTCCTCACTCGCTCCTCGCGGGGGCTGTGCCCGGAGGCTATCCGGCCGGGTGTGCGCCCACCAGCCGTGCGCGTCCGGACGTGTCAGCGCCCCGCGCTCAGCGCCCCTGGGACGCCTGGGACTGCTGCGCCGGCGCGTCGGACGGCGTGGAGAGCGCCGGCATGCCGGCTATCAGGGCCCCCACGATCCCGGCGACGAGGGTGAGGCCCAGCAGCCAGCGCCCGGCCAGTTCACCGAAGGACGCTCGCTGTCGGGGCGGGGGAGTCACATTGCTGCGGAACCTGTCCGCCTCGGCCAGGAAGGCGAAGGGTACGGGTTCTCGCCGACGGAACATGGCGGCTGCCGCTCCTTTCGGGAAACGAAGATCGAATGGGCATGCTTCACCGGTAAAGACGTTCGAGTGACACAAAAGGTGCCCCATGTCCGGAAAAAATCGCAGGCAAGGTCGCTTTCGTTCGCGGCCGAGTCCCCCCGTACAGTGGGCGCGAACCTCAAGCAGCAGTGGGAAGGACCTGTCCAACCGTGACCCGCACCCCGGATGAGCTGAAGATCGACCTGCGCAGTGACGTCACCGTCGAACTGGTCAAGCACAGCGCGGCGGACTCCGACGTGCTCTTCGCTGCCCGTGTGTCGACCATCGGGGAGCAGTCCCTGGACGAACTGAACAAGGACCCCGAGCGCTCCAAGGGCCTGATCAACTACCTGATGCGCGACCGGCACGGCAGCCCGTTCGAGCACAACTCGATGACGTTCTTCATCAGCGCCCCGATCTTCGTCTTCCGCGAGTTCATGCGGCACCGCGTCGGCTGGTCGTACAACGAGGAATCCGGCCGCTACCGCGAGCTCCAGCCGGTCTTCTACGTCCCCGACGCCGGCCGCAAGCTGGTCCAGGAGGGCCGGCCGGGCAAGTACGTCTTCGTGGAGGGCACCGAGGAGCAGCACGCCCTGACCGGACGCGCCATGGAGGAGTCGTACCGCCAGGCCTACGCCACCTACCAGGAGATGCTCGCCCAGGGCATCGCCCGCGAGGTCGCCCGCGCGGTCCTCCCCGTCGGCCTGTACTCCTCCATGTACGCCACCTGCAACGCGCGCTCCCTGATGCACTTCCTCGGCCTGCGCACCCAGCACGAGCTGGCCAAGGTGCCCTCCTTCCCGCAGCGGGAGATCGAGATGGTGGGCGAGAAGATGGAGGCGGAGTGGGCGAAGCTCATGCCGTTGACGTACGCCGCCTTCAACGCGAACGGGCGTGTGGCTCCGTAAGGAACCTTGTCCCCGCACCGGGAACGGGCGTACGGATCAGCCTCGCGAAGTGTCCGTATTGCGGCATTTGTAGAAGTTCATCTAGCCTGATCAAACGGACCCGGCACTGCTTGAACCCCCGAGCAGGCAGTGCCGGGCTCCTTCTTTGTCCTGACTTTCCCGACACCCCACGAGCAGACCCCGCATCCAGCACCGAGTAGCGTGTTACCCATGGCTCCGACCTCGACTCCGCAGACCCCCTTCGGGCGGGTCCTCACCGCCATGGTCACGCCCTTCACGGCGGACGGCGCACTCGACCTCGACGGCGCGCAGCGGCTCGCCGCCCACCTGGTGGACGCAGGCAACGACGGCCTGATCGTCAACGGCACCACCGGCGAGTCCCCCACCACCACCGACGCGGAGAAATCGGACCTGGTACGAGCCGTCCTGGAAGCCGTCGGCGACCGCGCCCACGTCGTCGCCGGAGTCGGAACCAACGACACCCACCACAGCGTCGAGCTGGCCCGCGAGGCCGAGCGCGCCGGCGCGCACGGCCTGCTGGTCGTCACGCCGTACTACAACAAGCCCCCCCAGGAGGGCCTGTACCGGCACTTCACGACCGTCGCCGACGCCACCGGCCTGCCGGTCATGCTCTACGACATCCCCGGCCGCAGCGGCGTCCCGATCAACACGGAGACCCTGGTCCGGCTCGCGGAGCACCCCCGGATCGTCGCCAACAAGGACGCCAAGGGCGACCTCGGCCGCGCGAGCTGGGCCATCGCGCGCTCCGGTCTCGCCTGGTACTCCGGCGACGACATGCTGAACCTCCCGCTGCTCTCGGTCGGCGCGGTCGGCTTCGTCTCGGTCGTCGGCCACCTGGTCACCCCCGACCTGCGCGCCCTGGTGGACGCGTTCGTCTCCGGTGACGTCGTCAAGGCCACCGAGATCCACCAGAAGCTGCTCCCGGTGTACACCGGCATGTTCCGCACCCAGGGCGTGATGACCACCAAGGCCGCCCTCGCGCTCCAGGGCCTGCCCGCCGGACCGCTGCGCTCGCCCATGGTCGAGTGTTCCGCCGAGGAGATCGCCCAGCTCAAGATCGATCTTGCTGCCGGCGGGGTACAGCTCTGATTAAAGACTTGGCACCACAGCACGGGCTTCACAACTGAATCGACAACCGCAGACGCGGGCCACCGGTGCCCGCACCCCACACAACAACTGCTTCTGCACGAACGTCATGCGCGCCACGTGCCCGACCGGTACGTGGCGCGCGTGGTTGAGGAGAGTCTTTTGAGTCATCCGCATCCTGAACTCGGCCCGCCCCCGCCGCTCCCCCAGGGCGGCCTGCGGGTCACCCCGCTCGGCGGCCTCGGCGAAATCGGCCGGAACATGACGGTGTTCGAGTACGGTGGCCGCCTGTTGATCGTCGACTGCGGAGTGCTCTTCCCCGAGGAGGAGCAGCCCGGAATCGACCTGATCCTGCCGGACTTCTCGTCCATCCGGGACCGCCTCGACGACATCGAGGGCATCGTCCTCACGCACGGTCACGAGGACCACATCGGCGGTGTCCCCTTCCTGCTCCGCGAGAAGCCGGACATCCCGCTGATCGGCTCCAAGCTCACGCTGGCCCTGATCGAGGCCAAGCTCCAGGAGCACCGGATCCGCCCGTACACCCTGGAGGTGGCGGAGGGGGACCGCGAGCGCGTCGGCCCGTTCGACTGCGAGTTCATCGCCGTCAACCACTCCATCCCGGACGCCCTGGCCGTCGCCATCCGCACCCCCGCCGGCATGGTGGTGCACACCGGCGACTTCAAGATGGACCAGCTGCCGCTGGACAACCGCCTCACGGACCTGCACGCCTTCGCGCGGCTGAGCGAGGAGGGCATCGACCTCCTCCTCACCGACTCCACGAACGCCGAGGTCCCGGGCTTCACCCCGCACGAGCGCGACATCTCCAACGTCCTGCGGCAGGTCTTCGCCGGCGCCCGCAAGCGGATCATCGTGGCGAGCTTCGCCAGCCACGTCCACCGCATCCAGCAGATTCTGGACGCGGCGCACGAGTACGGCCGCCGGGTCGCCTTCGTCGGCCGCTCCATGGTCCGCAACATGGGCATCGCCCGCGACCTGGGCTATCTGAAGGTCCCGGCGGGCCTGGTGGTCGACGTCCGGGCGCTGGACGACCTGCCCGACGAACAGGTGGTCCTGGTCTGCACGGGCTCCCAGGGCGAGCCGATGGCGGCCCTGTCCCGGATGGCCAACCGCGATCACCAGATCCGCATCGTCGACGGCGACACGGTCATCCTCGCCTCCTCGCTGATCCCGGGGAACGAGAACGCGGTCTACCGCGTGATCAACGGCCTGACCCGCTGGGGCGCCCACGTCGTCCACAAGGGCAACGCCAAGGTGCACGTTTCCGGCCACGCGTCCGCGGGCGAGCTGCTGTACTTCTACAACATCTGCCGCCCGAGAAACCTGATGCCGGTGCACGGCGAGTGGCGCCACCTGCGGGCCAACGCCGAGCTGGGCGCCCTGACCGGCGTCCCGCACGACCGGATCGTCATCGCCGAGGACGGCGTGGTGGTCGACCTGGTCGCGGGCAAGGCCAAGATCTCCGGGAAGGTCCAGGCCGGATACGTCTACGTCGACGGCCTGTCGGTCGGCGACGTCGGCGAGCCGGCCCTGAAGGACCGCAAGATCCTCGGGGACGAGGGCATCATCTCGGTCTTCGTCGTCATCGACTCCTCCACCGGCAAGATCACCGGAGGCCCGCACATCCAGGCCCGCGGCTCCGGCATCGAGGACTCGGCGTTCGCCGCCGTCATCCCGAAGATCACGGACTCCCTGGAGCGGTCCGCCCAGGACGGCGTGGTGGAGCCCCACCAGCTCCAGCAGCTGGTCCGCCGGACCCTCGGCAAGTGGGTCTCGGACACCTATCGCCGCAGGCCGATGATCCTGCCCGTGGTCGTGGAGGTCTGACGGCCCGTCGGCACTGACCTGGAGCGGGGCGCCTCGATTTGCATCGAGGCGCCCCGCTCCAGTACGTTTACGGCTCCGCCCACCCGGGAACCCCAGCACTTCAGGTGCTGGACATGGTCGCCCGGAGCGGGTGGGAAAACCGGCTCAGAACTTCTGATAAAGTCGGAACCGCCGGAAAGGGAAACGCGAGAGCGGGAACCTGGAAAGCACCGAGGAAATCGGATCGAGAAAAGATCTGATAGAGTCGGAAACGCAAGACCGAAGGGAAGCGCCCGGAGGAAAGCCCGAGAGGGTGAGTACAAAGGAAGCGACCGTTCCTTGAGAACTCAACAGCGTGCCAAAAGTCAACGCC
>NZ_JBEZUP010000010.1:266344-269596 GCF_040636485.1 Streptomyces sp. NPDC038707 | reverse complement strand
GCGAACATGTTCTTGCTGCGCTCGGCCTCCTTGCGGCTGAGGTCGAACTCCTTCAGCGCCTCCACCGTGAGCGTCGTCAGCGGCACCGGGTGCAGGCTGTAGCCGTCGAGCGAGCCGTCGTGCAGCGGATCGCTGTCGTAGCCGACCTTCTGCAGGGCGCGCTTGGTGAACTCGTCGGTGTTCACGATGATTTCGGCGCCGCGCGGCAGGTCGCCGACGTTGGCCTTCAGCGCGGCCGGGTTCATCGCCACCAGGACGTTCGGCGCGTCCCCGGGGGTGAGGATGTCGTGGTCGGCGAAGTGGAGCTGGAAGGACGAGACCCCGGGGAGGGTGCCCGCGGGGGCACGGATCTCGGCGGGGAAGTTGGGAAGGGTGGAGAGGTCGTTGCCGAAGGAAGCGGTCTCCGAGGTGAACCGGTCCCCGGTGAGCTGCATACCGTCACCCGAGTCCCCCGCGAACCGGATGATCACCCGGTCCAGGCGCCGCACGTCCTTCGCGTCGCCCGATGTGCGCTGCTCTCCCACGACGGTTCCGTCGGTCTGCTCCGCTGGGCTGCTGACCTGGCTGGTCACTGAACTGGACCTCCTTCGAGGCGGCTGTCCGGGGCCTGGTCGTCCCACGGACCATCCCAGGATCAACCCTACGTCGGTCAGGGTCGCCTTCCCGAGGCCATCCGCGGATTGGATGACATTTCGAGAAGGCCTGTCGCGCTGCCTTCACATCATGTCCCGCATCGCTGAAGCGTCACTCAAGATGCTTCCGCGCGTCTCAGGGGGTCTCTGCCGTGGCGGGCCGCCTCAGGAGTTCAGGTAGGTCAGGACGGCCAGTACCCGTCGGTGGTCGCCGTCGCTCGGGGTCAGGCCGAGCTTCAGGAAGATGTTGCTGACGTGCTTCTCCACGGCGCCGTCGCTGACCACCAGCTGCCGGGCGATCGCCGAGTTCGTCCGCCCCTCCGCCATCAGCCCGAGCACCTCGCGCTCCCGGGGGGTCAGCCCGGCCAGGACGTCCTGCTTGCGGCTGCGGCCGAGCAACTGCGCGACCACCTCCGGGTCCAGCGCCGTACCGCCCTCGGCCACCCGCACCACCGCGTCGGTGAACTCCCGCACGTCCGCGACCCGGTCCTTGAGCAGATAGCCCACGCCCCGGCTCGAACCGGCCAGCAGCTCGGTGGCGTAGCGCTCCTCCACGTACTGCGAGAGCACGAGCACCCCGAGCCCCGGGTGGACCCGGCGCAGCGTCACGGCCGCCCGGACCCCCTCGTCGGTGTGCGTCGGCGGCATCCGTACGTCCGCCACGACCACGTCGGGCAGCTCGCCCCGGCCGTCCAGGTCGGCGATGGTCTTCACCAGTGCGTCCGCGTCGCCGACGCCGGCCACGACGTCGTGCCCGCGGTCGGTCAGCAGCCGGGTCAGGCCCTCTCTGAGCAGCACCGAATCCTCGGCGATGACCACCCGCACCCTGTCCTCCACGATCTTTCGGTCCCCCGGCACAATCCGGCACGACGGCGTCCGCCCGGCCGTCCGCCGTCCTACGGGGAACCAGCATTCCAGGATTCCGGCCGGAGCGCCGCCGTACCAGGGGAAAGATCGGGGATCGGGCCCGTTGATCGCCGGCGTCGCTCAGGGAAAGATCCGGGGGCGGGCGCGTTCCCGGCCGCCGCGCCGGGGGAAGACGCGGGGCCGGACGGCTCCGGCGCAGTCCCGCAAGACGCGGGGCCGGACGGCTCCGGCGCAGTCCGCGGGGACGCGGGGCCGGGTGACTCGTCCCAGCCGCGAAGGCCGGGCCTGGCGGCTCGGGATCAGCCGCGCCAGGGGAGTTCCGCCGTCACCCGGGTGGGGCCGCCGGCGGGGGAGTCGACCACGAGGACGCCGTCCACCGCGTCCAGCCGGGCCGCGAGACCGGCCAGCCCGGAGCCCCGGGCGGGGTCGGCGCCGCCCACGCCGTCGTCGCTCACCTGGAGGAGCAGCCGGTCGTCCGTCCGCCAGGCGTCGACCGAGGCGGTGCGGGCCCCGCTGTGCTCGCTGACGTTGCGCAGCAGCTCGGAGACGGTGAAGTAGGCGATGCCCTCGATGGCCGGGGCGGGCCGGGCCGGCAGGTCCACGTTCACCCGTACCGGGACCGTGCAGCGGGAGGCGACCGCCGACAGGGCCGCGTCCAGTCCGCGGTCGGTGAGCACGGCCGGGTGGATGCCCCGGGCGAGGTCGCGCAGCTCCTGGAGGGCCGTCTTCACCTCGCCGTGCGCCTCCTCCACCAGCCGGGCCGCCTCCCGCGGATCCTCCCGCAGCTTCTCCTTCGCCAGCCCCAGCTCCATGGCCAGACCGGCCAGCCGGGCCTGGGCGCCGTCGTGCAGGGCCCGCTCGATGCGGCGCAGATCGGCGGCGGCCGTGTCGACCACGACCCCCCGGTCCGACTCCAGCTCCACGACCCGCGCCGACAGCGGCGACGGTCCGAGCAGCCCGCGCACCAGCAGCCCGTCCACGGTCGTCAGGGCCCGCACCAGCCACGGGGCGGCCAGCGTGAGCGCCAGTCCCGCCAGCGCGGCCAGCGCGATCTCGAACGGGTTGTCCAGGTAGACGCCGTGGTGGCCGTCGCCGAACAGCTGGATACCGCCTTGGCCGACGTACACCGGGAACACCCAGAACCACAGCGGGTACGTCAGCAGCGACCAGCCGACGCTGCAGAAGGTCACCACCACCGTGAACGAGAACACCGCCCACGGGAAATGCAGCAGCGTGTACAGCGCCTGCCGCCAGGACGAGCCGCTCTTCAGCACCGCGCCCGTCCAGGCCACCGGGCCCGGCTTGCCCGGACGCAGCGGTTCCGGGTCGGCCACCCGCAGGCCCAGCAGCGCGCGCGCCCGCGCCCGCTCCAGCACGCCGAAGCCCCGGCAGCCGGCCAGCGCCGCCGCCAGCACCGGGATGCCGAGGAAGGTCACCAGCAGGCCCGCGCCGAGGGTGACCATCGTCACCGTCCAGCAGAACAGCACGGTCGCGACCGGCAGGCTCAGCAGCACATACCCGAACTCCCGCCGGCTGCGCGCCTCGAACGGTGCCCGCAGTCCGGCCGGCAGCCGGTGCGGCCGCTCGTCCCGGCAGGCGTACCCCTGTCCGTACTCCGTCGCCATCGGTGTCGTCCCGTTCTCCTCGTCCACACGGCGGTTCAGCCGTATCCCCAGGGTCGTCCGCCGCGCCGTCCGGGGACATGGAGGCCGTCGGCGTCTTGAGCGGGGGGTTTTCCCCACCCCGCCCGTGC